>NZ_JBHYJH010000023.1:0-75439 GCF_042740445.1 Streptomyces sp. NPDC059003
GGCCAGGACTGTTGTGCCTGGCCCGGCCCGGCGTCCACCGGCTCCGCCACCTGCCCGCGCACCGAGCCGGGAGTCAGGCTCAGGGGGTGCGCGACCGCTGTGCCAAGTCGCTCGGGTCGGTGTTGGCGCCGCACAGCACGATGGCGATCTTCTCGCCGTCGCCGGGGCGGTAGCCGAGGCCCTGAGCCGGGGCGAGCGCGGCGAACGCGGTGGCGGCGCCGTGTTCGACCGCCACCTTGTGGTGGTCCCACAGTGCCCGGCGTGCGCGGACGATCTCGTCGTCCGCCACGAGGACGCTGCGCACGTCGTCCTGCTGGGCCGCGTGCAGGGCCATGGCGGAAGCCCGGCGGGCGCCGAGGGAGTCGGCGGCGACGGAGTCCACGGCGACGTCCACGGGCCGGCCCGCCTCGACGGCGGCGTTGAGCGCACGGCAGTTCCGCGGCTCGACCGCGACGGTACGGATGCCGTGGTGCCGGGCGGCGGTCGCAACCCCCGCGAACAAGCCCCCGCCACCGACGGCCACCACCACCGTGTCCAGGTCGGGGACACGAGTGCGGATCTCCTCCAGCAGGGTGCCCGCCCCGGCGGCGATCAGCGGGTGATCGTAGGCGTGCGAGGCGAGCGCGCCGGTGGACGCGGCGAAGTCCTCGCACGCGGCCAGCGCCTCGGCGTACTCCGCACCGACCAGGCGCACCTCGGCACCGTACGAGCGGAGCTTGGCCGCCTTGACCTCAGGGGCGGTGGTCGGCAGGAACACCGTGGCCGGTACGCCCTGCTGCTGGGCGGCCCACGCGCACGCGAGACCCGCGTTGCCACCGGAGGCGATGGTCACGCCGCTGTCCGGGAGCGTGCCCGCGTCGCGGTGGGCCTGGAGGAAGTTCTGCGCGCCACGGGCCTTGAAGCTGCCGGTGTACTGCATGAACTCCAGCGCCAGCCATATCTCTTGGCTCTGCGGCGCGCGGCCGCCCGCCGCGGCGTCGAGTGCGCCAGGGTCGACCGGCGCGACGACGGCCGGGCGGATGCGCCCCGCGATCCGGTCCGTGGCGGCCTTGATGTCGCCGTAGCCGAGTTGGTGCACGTCATCGCTCCTGTTCACGAGGCAGACACGGGCAAACGGTGCCCTGTTGGCAGCGGTGAGGGGCCCAGCACACGCACAAGCTGATGCCTTGGCTGGCCGGCAGGTGCCCCTCGCGTCCTGGCGCACTCAGCGCGCGCAGGAAGATCACCCCCATGATCCTCCCACCTGCCCGCACGCAGCACTCCGCGGTCATGGGATCCATTACCCCGATGTTATGGACGCGGTGATAGTAGGCACGAGAAGGACGGGTCAGTAGCTTCGTCGGGTGACGGGCGGTGCGGCGCCCGGTCCGATCCCCCCACTCCCCCCACAACTGCTTCGAGACGAGGTCCTCGTGAGCCGCAGACTTCTTCCCCGCCTGCTGACCGCATCTCTTGTCCTGGCCCTGGGCTCGGGCACCGTGGCCGCGTCCGGTCCCGCACCCGGCGGCCCCTCCGCGAGTGCCGAGCACAGCCGCGCCGCCGCCGAACCCTACTGCTACGACGAGCCGTCGCAGCCGAACGCCGACCTGAGCGACCTCAAGGCGGGCTTCAACTCCTCGAACTGGATGCGGACCCTCCAGGCCATGTACAAGCGGCGCTGGCCCAGCGGCGAGGCGCTGGCGATCGCCCAGGCCAGGGACAAGTACTGGGACCAGTTCGTGAACAAGCAGAGCTTCGAGGGGTTCGCCGAGTCGATGATGGTGGCGATCCACGAGGAGACCCACATGTGGGACCTCGACCCGTCACGGACCAGGTGGGACGTCCACATCGCGGCATGGATCAACGGCAGTCAGCAGGCCCTGACCGTGCCCGTGCACGGCGGCTTCCCCCGCAAGGAGATCCTGCCGCTCATCAAGGACAGCCTCAGTGCCTCCATGGACAACATCTACCTGCGGGACAAGACGCAGGGCGAGTACCGCCTTCAGGGGGTGCTCGCGGAGCAGAACGCCGGGCTGACCGGCCTCCCGGCGGTCACGGTGCTCCAGGAGCACATCAAGGGGGTCGGGGCCAGCAACGCCCGGGACATCGCCGCCACCAACCTGCGGTACCTGCTGCTCTACTTGCGCGTCGCCAAGGACAAGCACCCCGACTACTGGGCCAGGATCAAGGCCGAGCCCAAGCTGCGCGACCTGGTCCTGACCCAGTTCCTGCGGACGGCGTACTGGCTGGAGAAGTCCGCGCCGTACACCGGCAAGCTCGGCAGCCGGGACGCCGACAAGATCACCGCGACGAACTACGCCCCGGAGAACATCGCCATCGTGGAGGAGTTCACCAACCGCAAGGTGCGCATCGACACTCAGAAGCACTGCACCGCCTCACTCCGTTCCAACTTGGCTCAAAAGTGACCTTGGAGTGATCATCTGACGCTTCGTCGCATGTATACATAAGCGGTGAATTACCGCAGCTTCCTTCCCTCTTCCTGTGCCGTGGCGCTCCTGGCCACGGGCCTCATAGCCGGACCGGCGGCCGCCGCCGAGCGGCCCGCGCCCGCCGGCCACGACGGCGCGCCGCCGCAGAACACCCTGTGCATCTACAGCACCGAGACCACCGCCAAGACCACCGGCGGCTACGTGTGGGACGTGGGCAGCCGCGCCTACGACATCTGGAACTCCAAGGACTTCCAGGACAAGTACGGGAAGCTCTCCTACGCGGAGCAGATGAACAAGCTCCTCTACGAACTGAACGTGAGCCAGCACGTCTTCGGCCACAGCTGGCTGGTCCACTTCAACTCCAAGGGCGCCTTCAAGCGCGACCTCGCCTCCGGCGCCCACGCCCGCTACGACACGTACTCCTTCCAGCCGCAGGACCCCGACGGCCGCAACGGCGACGGCAGTCCGGTGGACGGCATGTCCATCAACTACACCGGCTACGACATCAACGCCTCCGACAAGCCCCTGGTCGAGTGGGACCGGCCGAGCCGCAAGCAGGACCGCCTCGGCGCGTACTCACCGCGCGCGGCCCGGTGCAAGACCCTCTCCCCCGCCCAGGAGTCCGCGTTCGAGCGTGAGATCGACCGGCGCAAGCAGGTCAACGAGAAGTACACGCTGCTGCCCAGCTGGAAGTTCCTCCTGACGGGCGGCTGGGCGGGCACGCCGGCCCGCAACTGCACGACCTTCGCCCTGCAGGTGTGGGACGCCACGATGGCCGACACCCCGGCCGAGCAGATCGACGCCAGCACGCCGCTGCCGGCCGCCGATCTGAACCAGCTCGGCGCGAAGGTGCCGCGCGACCTCACCCAGAGCGACTTCTCGGCCTGGATCCCGGCCCTCGCCGGCAAGTGGATCTACGAGAAGAACGGCAACCAGCACGAGAACTCCGAGGTGCCGCGCTTCACCGACGACAACATTGCTCCCCACCTGGCGGCGTCCGCCACGCAGTAGGCGGACGGCGAACGCATGGCGGTGAGCCCCTTGGAGCTCACCGCCATGCGTGTCAGCCGCATTCCCGGTAGTTCATGAACCAGTGGGTGTCGACATAGCGGGCCATCGTGAACGGATGGTGCGGGTCGACAAGGACGCGGCAGACGAACTCCGCGGCCTGGCAGTCGAAAGGGACATCCTCCCCGTCGAAGGACCGGACCACGACAGGCCAGCGGTCAGGGTCGTCACCCTCGGCCCTCCAGCAGTACAGGTCCTCGTGCTCCGTGCCCGCCCAGATGAGCAGGCCGTCTTCCCTCAGGTCCGTCCACGGCTCCTGGTTCAGGTCCAGATATCCGTCGAAGGCGCCCTCGCCGAACGTCTCGACCATGCGCTTGTAGTCACTCGGCAGCGCGGTACCCAGGCGCGACTCCGCCTCCGGCCAGTCCACGTCCGGCCGTTGAGCGGGCTGTGTCCAGCCGGTGATCCGTCTGAGCCGCTCCATCCAGTCGACTCCCTCGCCTTCGCCGGGAGCGACCGCCAACGGTTGTGGCACCTCCCTGTGAGCGACCACCAACACCGCCCGCTCCGCCCCCTCGGTGTCCCGCGCCGTACCCGTGCCGACCCACTGATCCCCGTGCGCCCACGCCCGTATCTTCACGGCCCGGCCCTCGAAAGGGACGAGAAGCGCCGCGCCCCTGGACTCGTCGACCGTCGGATCGGTGAAGCCGTCGAGGACGAGGGTGCGCGGGGCGCCGTACCTGCCGCTGAGCAGGTCGGTCAGGCCCTGCGGGTCCAGGCCGCCGGGCAGGTACAGGTAGCCGTCCCCCGGGCCGAGTTGCGCCAGCAGGTCGTTGACGGTCGCTTGCGTGAGCTCCATGACAGACAGTGAAGCGCACCCCACTGACATGGGATCTGCTCGCAGGCACGTCTGGCGTCGAGCCGGGAGCGGTCACGAAGACGCTGGCGGTGAACACTCCCGTAAACACCGGCGGCGCCGACCCATCGGACAGGACCTAGGCCGACTTCGGCCCGTCGGCGAAGTGCGGCAGGACCATCTCGACCAGCGCGTCGACGTCGGCGTCGGCCATCGGCTTGCCGGTCATGCCCAGCCGGTGGAGCAGGACACCGACGACGACGTCGATGAAGAACAGGACCCGGTTCTCCGGTTCGCCGAGCGCTTCCTGGAGCGCGAGCCGGTAGGGGTCCTGCAAGCGCGTGGACAGGATCTCGCGCAGGGCGGGGTCGCTGACGCCGTCGCTGAACACGCCGGCGAACGCGTCCCCCACGCCGGGCTCGGCGACCTTCGCCGCGATCCAGCGGATGGTCGAGGACATCATCGCGGCCCGGTCGGCTCCCTCCAGCGGCGCCGGGCCGAACGCGTCCAGGAGGCAGTCCACGATCAGCTCGCCCTTCGAGGGCCAGCGCCGATAGACCGTCGACTTCGCGATGCCCGCCGCGGCAGCGATGCGCTCAACGGTGGCGCGCGCGTAGCCGAGTTCATGGACCGTGCTCAGCGTGGCGGCGAACACGGCGGCGTTGACTCCGGCGCGCGGACGACCGGGCGGCCTGGCGGATGTGGTCGATGCCATACCCAGATGATACCTGTTTTCGCTACCTTAGGTTTCGATACCCGAGGTCGCGAATATCTGGGCGAGGAGACGACATGAGCCATGAGTCAGGACATGAGTCAGGACAAGACATGAACTGGGGTACTGCCGCAGAGCGGCCGCCGGAGCCGGACTGGCTGGCGACCACGGCCGAGGAACTGGCCGCCTACAGCGACGCGGAGAACCGCTTTCGGGCGTCGAGCACGGCGCGGGCCTTCACCGGGGATCCGGATCCCGGCGCCGTGATCGAATGGCAGGACGTCGCGCTGCCCGGCCGCGAGATCCCGGTCCGGGTGTACCGGCCTGCCTCCGGGCACCACGGCAACGGCGCCCGCCGGACCGACCTGCCGCTCGTACTCCACGTACACGGAGGCGGATTCGTGGGTACGGCGGTGCAGAGCGACTGGGTGAACAGTCACCTCGCCGCCCGACTCCCCGCCCTCGTCGTCTCGGTCGAGCACCGCCTCCTTGCCCCGGACAGTCCCTTGTCGGCGGCCGTCGACGACGGCTGGGACGTACTGCGGCACGTGGTGGGGCATGCCGCGCGGTGGGGCATCGACCCGGCCCGGGCCGCCGTGTTCGGCGAGAGCTGCGGCGGGCTGATCAACGCCCTGGCGGCGATCCGGGCCGCGGAGTCCGGACTCCGCCTCCAGGCACAGGTCCTTGTCAACCCCGTTGTCGACGTGACCGCGTCGATGCTCGACCACGACTCGCTCAGCGAGTACGCGCACACCCCGACCCTGGCCGTGCCGCAGCTGCAACTGATCCAGCGGCTCGCCGTTTCCCCGGGATCCGACCCTCGCGCGCTCTCGCCGCTCCACGCCGACAAGCTCGACGGGCTGGCCCCGGCGCTCGTAGTGGTGCCGACCCACGACCCGATAGCCGATCACGGCCGCCGCTACGCCGAACGACTGCGCGCGGCCGGGACACCCGCGCGGCTCAGCGAATACCCCGGAGCGGGACACGCGTTCCTCAGCCTGCCGGGAGTGGCACCGCAGGCCGGTGCCGCGCGGGCCGAGATCCTCGAGTTCCTCCGAGCCTCCCTCACCTCACCACGCGAACAGACCTCATCGCGCGAACAGACCTCATGACACGCACCCAACGCATGACGCGGACTCATCCCATGGAGGAAGACACAGTGCAGCGCATCGGCATCATCGGGGTAGGCGAGATCGGGCGGGCCATCGTCGGAGGCCTGTGCGACGGGGGCAGCGGGGGCGACGGCGGCGAGTCGCCGGAGGTGTTCCTCTCCCCGCGAGGCGCCCGCACGGCCGCGGAGCTGTCCGAGCGCTACGCGGGCGTGCAGGTATGCGCCGACAACCAGGCGGTGGTGGACCGCTCCGAGCTGCTCATCATCGCCGTACGCCGCCACGACCGGCACGAGGCACTCGCCGGTCTGAGAGTGACCGGCGACAAGACCGTGGTCAACGTGATGGCCGGCGTCAGCAACGACGACCTGCGCAGGACCCTGGCCACCGACGCCCCGCTGGTGCGGGCCATCCCCCTGCCCACCGTGCGCGAACGCCGCTCCGTCACGGTGACGTACCCCTCGCACCCCGTCGTGGACGCCCTCTTCGAGCACCTGGGCGGGGTGCTCCCGGTCACGGACGAGGCGGCCTTCGACGTCTTCTCCGCACTGACGGGAACGCTGACCACCCACTACGCGTACCTCGCCACCCTCACGTCCTGGGCCGCCGGTCACGGCATCGCCTCCGACGACGCGGACCGCTACGTACGCAGTCTCTTCCAGGGGGTCGGCCGGTCCCTGAGCGACGAGACCCGCTCCCTGCAACAGCTCGCGGCCGACCACGAGACCCCGAAAGGAAACAACGAACGCATCCGCACCACATGGTTCGCCCCTGAAAACTCCGCAGCCCTCGGCAAGGCTCTCGATGACCTCCTCGCCGACCTCAAAGAGCCTGGGTAGCGGGCTCGGGCCCGGAGCTGGGCACAGGTGGACCGCGGCCGGGGCGGCGTACGCGTCGGTCAGCGCGCGATGGCGCGCACCGCGCGCAGTGCGGCGTCGACGTCCCGCGGGGAGTTCATGATGCCGGTGCCGATCCGCGCGTAACCCAGGCTGTCACGGTGCAACGAGGACAGCCGGATCCTGTGCTCGGCGGCCCTGGTGACCACCTCGCTGCCGGGCAGGTCCCGCACGCTGAAGCAGGTGATGCCCGCGGACATCTCGGGTGCCGCGGGCGTGTGCACCGTCACGCCCGGGATGCGGGCGAGCCCTCGCTTGGCCCGTGTGGACAGCTCCGTGATCCGCCCGGCGACCCGGGAGCGGCCGAGGGTCTGGTGGAACGCGACGGACACCGGCAGGGCGAAGGCGTGCTCGAAGGCCAGAAAGCCGCCCGGCGACAGGGGCGCGGCGCCTTCCCCGGCGATGAAGGTCGCGAACGTCGGACGGACCTGCTCCAGCGTCTGCGGTGCCACCCACACCAGGCCCGTGCCGCGCGGCCCGAACAGCCACTTGTGCGTCCCCGCGACCACCACGTCGGCTCCCAGGCGCGCGGCGTCGGCGTCGACCGCGGCGAGGCCGTGCACCCCGTCGACCACCAGCAGACAGCGGTCGGCTTCCTTCCGCCCCCGGTTGGCCTCGCGGACCACCTCGGCGATCCTCGCGACCGGCATCCGCACCCCGGTTCTCGACTGCACCCAGGTGATGCCAAGGACTCGGGTCGTCGGGCGCAGCTGCTTGCGGACCGCGCTGACCACTTCCTCGGCGGTGGCCTCCGCGGAGTTGGCGAACCACGAGGCCAGGCGCACCTGTGCCCCGTGCTTCTCCGCGGCGAGCCGCGCCGCGGCGTGGTGAACGGGGTGGTCGTCCTCACCGAGCAGGAACTCCTGGCCGGGGCGGGTGAGCACCCCGTTGTAGGCCACGCCGAGGCCGATGGTGGTGCTCGCGGTCATCGCGACGTGCTCGGCCCGGCCGCCGAGGTAACCGGCCAGCGATTCCCGTACGCGCTGCCAACTCGTCGGCCCGTCGGGCAGCGAGAGGTCCGTGGGCACCCGCATCGGGTCGGCGTCGAGCTGACCACTCAGATGGTCCACGGCCTCCCGCACCACACGCAGCTGGGAGGCGAGATAGAACGTCGCCAGATGGACCCAGTCCGGAGCGAGGCGGAACTGCGCCCGCACCGCTTCCCAGTCCGGTCGTCCGTCCGCCCCCAGCAGTTGCCGACTTCCCTCACCAGCGGCCGCAGCCGCCTCGGTGGTCGCGCCGCCCCATGCCGCCACCGCCGCGGACCCGACCGCACCCGCCAGCACGCTCCGCCTGCGCACCATCGCACCCCCAGACATCGACATCTCCCCATCTCCCACAGATGAACCAGATGACTCTCTGCCCGCACGCGCCGGTGCGCCGCACGTCTGCCCTTGCGGACTCGCACCGCACGGCACGGCTGTGAAACTCCGTCAGGGTAGCGCTCCCTCAGCCGCCCAGCGGCGGCCTCGGGAGCGCTCTTGGCTGATATGGCCTCTCAGTCGGCGTCGTCCAGGACCTCACGGAGCCTGCGCGCGAACGCCTCGGGCTGCCCGGCATAGCCGAACTCGCCGCCGAGGAAGCCGCCGTGGTGGCTGGGGAACACCACCGCCTCCCGGCCGAGGAGCTGGGCCGTCGCCACCGCGGTCCGCCCGGTGAAGGTGTTCAGGGACTCCTCCCCCACCGCGATCACGACCCGCGTCGGCGCCGCGAGCAGCGCGTCGACCTCGGGGCGGTGGCCGCTGACCGCCCAGGAGCGGTCGGACAGCAGCGGATCGTCACGACGACCGTCGTCCTCGACCGGCATGCCGAACGCGGCGGGATCGGCTGCAGGCTGAGCGAAGTAGTCATCGGTGAACTCGCCCTGCCATGACGTCATCGCGATGAAGGCCGCCATGCCGGCGCCGAAGCCCTTCGCCTCGTAGGCTTCGCGGACCGCGGCACGGGCACGCTCGGCCGCCTCAGCGTCGGGGAGTACGGGGATCAGGGGCGGCTCGTGCGCCACCAGAGTCGTCACATCACCGGGGTACGCCGCCACCAGAGCCAGTGCGGTCACCGCGCCGCCGCTGCTCCCGAACAACTCGACCGGGCCCGCTCCCAGAGCCTCGATCAGCGCGTGCACGTCACGGGCCTGGACATCGGGTGTGTGGTCATCGCGGCCGTCCGTGCGGGTGCTGCGGCCGAGGCCGCGCGGGTCGTACGTGATCACGGTGCGCTCGGGGAAGAGTGCCGCCAGCGTGCCGAAACCAGCGGCGTCCATGGGCTGGCCGATCAGGAGCAGAGGCGGGCGTCCGTCCGCAGTGGGCAACGGGCCGTGGACGTCGTAGGCGAGGTCGACGCCGGGAATCTTGAGCGTGTGCGTTGTCATAACCGGGTAGACCGCCGCCGTACCGAAAACTCATCGCCCCGCCCCGGCGGCGCTCGCACCCAGGGAATTCACTTCACCCGTGCTTGCCTCGTCCGGTACGGTCGCGGCACTGTTTTCGCTGCTGGGAGCCCACGACGTGCGCGGGTCGCCACCCCGGCGGTGCCCAGGCTGAGAGAAGGATGTCGTCCATGGCATGTCGCATCAGTGAACTCGTACTCGGTTGCCACGACCCCGAGCTGCTGGCGCGGTTCTGGTGCGAGGTCCTGGACTTCGTCGTGCTCGACCGCGAGGAGGGCGAGATGCTGGAGATCGGGCCGCGCGAAGGCTTCGGCGGTCCGCAACCGACGATCATCCTCAGCCGCAGGGACGAGCCGGAGAAGGGGAAGTCCCGGCTGCACATCGACGTCAACGCCACCGACCGCGATCAGGACGCCGAACTCGAACGCCTTCTGCGGCTCGGCGCGCGCCCGGCCGAGATCGGCCAGACGGGGCAGGAGCCGTGGCATGTCCTGATGGACCCCGAAGGCAATGAGTTCTGCCTGCTCAAGGCCCGCATCCCCCAGCTTTGACGCCCATCGGTCACGCCTCGCCGCCAGGTCCTCAGGGCCTGCCAGGAAGTTCTGTGTGGGGGTCGGTCCCGGCCGTGTAGGTGTCCTTGACCTTGACCTCGGTGACACCGCGCCCTTCGGGGAAGACGCGCTGCCAGTCGCCGATGAGGTGGAGTTCGTCCGTGCCCATGGCACGGACGACGGTCAGGCCTTCCTCGTGGGCCTTGAAGGCCTTCATCCAGAGGTTCGCGAAGGCCTGGGACCGGATGATGTGCATCCAGTCCGGGCGGTTCAGTTCACGGTTGTAGTTCGACTCACCCATCGTGGACACGAACTTCGAGTACATCGCCTTGACGTATTCGAGCGTCAGGGTGTCGTCCGCGGCGATCGCGGCGTCGCGCGCGTCCTTCAGCGCGATGCGGAACTTCTCCAGGAGGTTCTCCGTGGCGCCCGACGTGTACGACTCGTGGATCTCGGGCGGGTCGCACAGGCCGTACTTCGGCCCGGAGAGGCGCAGCAGGAGGCGCAGGGTGGGTTCGGTGACCCACAGGGGGCCGGGTTCGTCGCGCTGGCCGATCGGGTTGGGCAGGTCGTCCTCGTGGGCCCAGGCGGGTGGAGTGATCAGGTGGACGCCGGCGCGGCGGCGGTCGTGGGCGAGGCCTGCGGAGTGCTCCAGCTGGCCCAGCGGGAGATGGGTCTTGAGGGCGCTGAGGTAGGCGCCGTTGATGTCGAGCGCCGTCACCTGGTGCCGGCCCGGCGGGAGGTCGGCGCGGGTCCACCTGGGGCGTGCCTCCCAGATCTGGTCCGCGCCCCGGGAAGTCTGCTTCCTGAGGATGTCGGGGGTCCAGGGGTGGGCGATCACGTCGTACCGGGCGCCCTTGCGGGTCTCGTCAAGGAGCCGCATCGCGTCCGGGATCGCCTTCTTCAGCAGGGCTGCGGTGGCGGCCTCGACGTCCCCCTGGTGTGCGGCGAGCGCGGCCACGACCGCCTGGTCGATCAGGCCAGTCGGGCCGGGTGTCTCCTGGAACGCTCGTCGGGTCGGGGGCCTGGATTCGTGTTTCGGGGCCGGTGGCTCTGCCGCCGGGGCAGGGTCGGCGTGCACGGCCTGGTCCGAGGGGGCGGGGCGGGCGGGGCGGCAATCGGACGGGTCCAGGTGCTGAACGAAACCGGCCACGCGGTGCCGAGCCGGGCCGCCGCACAGCACGCACGGCTGCGGAACGGCGAGCACCTCGACCTCCTCACCGAGTTCATCGTGGGCGGCCTCGGTCCCGGTGGTGGACTCGGTGGTGGTCTCGCTCCCGCTCTCGGTCCCGGCCTCGGTCCCGCTCCCGCTCTCGGTCCCGGTCTCGCTCTCGGTGGCGAGCTTCGCGGTCAAGCCGTCCAGCAGGTACGCGTACTTGGTGCGCGTCTCGCCCACCGGGTCGCGGCCGCTCTCCCAGCCGCCGACCGTGGACGGGCTCACTCCGAGCGCGCGAGCCACCTGCGCCTTGGACAGGCGTGCCTGCTCCCGCAGTTCGCGGCGCACCTCGGCGGGCGGGAGGTCGGACTGCGGGCCGACGGCTGCCAGCAGCGAGTCGATCGCGTCGAAGTCACTCACCGGACCGGCCCTTTCAGAAGTACGCGACGGGGTGCGGAACAGCTGCGATGTTGAGGTGGGGACGCCGATGCGCAACTCATCCGCAAGCCAACATTCCGGGCCCAACCTACCAACAAGCCGGACAGCGGCGGGCCGGTCAGGAGTCCAGGTAGCGCAGCACGGCGAGCACCCGTCGGCTGTAGCCCGTGGTCCCCGACAGGCCGAGCTTGTCGAAGATCGCGTTGGCGTTCTTCTCCACCGTGCTCTGCGAGATGTTCAGTTTCAGCGCGATCGCGGCGTTGGTGTGGCCCTGCGCCATCTCGGCGAGGACCTCGCGCTCGCGCCGGGTCAGCTTGCTGAGCGGGTCGACGTGCGTGGTGCGGGCGAGGAGTTGGCGGACGACTTCGGGGTCGATGGCGGCGCCGCCCGCGTGCACCCGCTCCAGGGAATCCAGGAACTCCTCGACCTGGGCGACCCGGTCCTTGAGCAGATAGCCGACGCGGGCGGAGTCGGTGGTGAGCAGCTGGGCCGCGTAGTTCTTCTCCACGTGCTGGGACAGGACGAGGACGCCGATGTCCGGCCATCGCTTGCGGATCTCCAGGGCCGCGCGGATGCCTTCGTCGGTGTGGGTGGGAGGCATCCGGATGTCTGCCACGATCAGGTCGGGGGTGTGCTCCTCGACGGCCGCCATCAGCGAGGTGCCGTCGCCGACGGCCGCGACGACGTCGTGCCCCTCCTCGGTCAGCAGCCGCACGAGCCCTTCGCGCAGCAGGATCGAGTCTTCGGCGAGGACTATGCGCACGGAAGCTCCGCAGTGATCGTGGTGGGCCCGCCCGGCGGGCTGTGGACAGACAGGTCGCCGTCGAGGGCGGCGGCCCGGCGGCGCAGTCCGGACAGACCGGAGCCCTCCGGGTCGGCGCCGCCGCGGCCATTGTCACGGATCTGGATGACGACCGTGCCGCCTTCCCTGCCGACGCTGACGTCGATGCGGTCGGCCCCGGAGTGCTTGGCGGCGTTCGTCACGGATTCGGAGACCACGAAGTAGGTGGCCGTCTCGGTGGTCTGCGGCAGCTTTTCGGTGAGGCGGAAGTCGATGTGGAGGGGGATGCTGCACCGCTCGGCCACCCCGGCGAGGGCCTCTTCGAGGCCGAGGCTGTCCAGCGCCGACGGGTAGGCCCGCCAGGCCACTTCGCGCAGCTCGCCCAGGACTTCCTGCGATTCTGCGTGTGCCTGTCGCAGCAGGTCGGCGGCCTTGTCCGGGTTACGGCAGGCACGGCCGAGCAGCATCGCGAGGGCGACGAGGCGCTGCTGCACGCCGTCGTGGAGATCGCGCTCGATGCGGCGCCGCTCGACGTCGACGACCTCCACCATGCCCGCCCGGCTGACAGCCAGCTCCATGATGCGCCGCTCCAGGAGCTCCCGCTCGGAGGGGCCGAAGCACTGCCGGGCCAGGCGCTGGTCCAACCCGGCCAGGGAGACGAGGCCCTGGATGTCGAGGAACAGCAACACGCTGCCCAGCAGCACCTGTCCGACGAGCTCGCCCGCACTCATGGTGCCGCGCACAGCGCCGTACGCGAGCAGCCCCGCGAGCACCACGCCGACGCCCAGCAGGCCGACGACCACCGCGCACACCGGGCCCATGGCGATCCGCGAGGCGAGGTACGGCAGGTCCTTGCGGGCGTCGTGGCCGGAGGGGTAGACGTCCCCGAAGAACGCCGACCGCCGCGACCGCTCAAGCGCGACCAGGCGCCCGGCCCCCGCCCGCAGCAGCCGTCCGGCGCCGGGGCGGGTGCGCGGCCACAGCAGGGCCGCCCCGAGGACGGCGCCCGCGGTCAGGAAGTACAGCCCGGCCAGAACGCTGGTGCCGATGCCCAGGAGCAGCCCGGCCGCCCTGCGGACGAACGGCACGGTCGCCTCCGGCCCCGGCTCCGCACCCTGCACGTTCATGGCCCGGGCCAGAGCTCCGGCGCCGGACATCTCTCCTGACACAGCATCCGACCCTAATGGCGCACCGCTCCGCGGAACAAGATCACCTGAGCACACGGGCGCACCGAGCCCGGACCCGGCCGACATCACGACCTCCGGTGCTGGGCACGACCGGCCCGCGCCCGGGTCAGGCGCCGTATCGCGAACACGGCCACGGCGACCAGGACGAGCAGCAGGACGACCTTCGACAGCACACCCACGTAGTCCTCGACCAGCTCCCAGCGCTCCCCCAGCCAGTAGCCGGCCAGCACGAGGATCGAGTTCCAGATGAGGCTGCCCGCGGCGGTCAGGACCAGGAACACCGGCATCCGCATCCGCTCGATCCCGGCCGGCACCGATATCAGGCTCCGGAAGATCGGCACCATGCGGCCGAAGAACACCGCCTTCGTGCCGTGCCTGGCGAACCACGCCTCGGTCCGCTCCAGGTCCGCGACCTTCACCAGCGGGAGCCTCGCCCAGATCTTGTACATCCGCTCCCGGCCGATCAGCGCGCCGATCCAGTACAGGGCCACGGCGCCGACCACGGAGCCCAACGTCGTCCAGAACAGGGCCGACGCGAGGCTGAGCACGCCCTGTCCGGCGGCGAAGCCGGTCAGCGGCAGGATCACCTCGCTGGGCAGTGGCGGGAACAGGTTCTCCAGCGCGATGGCCGCCCCGGCTCCGGCGCCACCCATCGTGTCGACGAGGTCGGCCGCCCACCCGGCGATGCCGCCGGCGGGCTCGTCGGACAGGGCCAGGGTCGCGGTCGTGGACTGCATACAACACCTCGGGATGACGGGAAGCGGAAGCGGGGGCGAGCCGCCCCCTGATCTCTCCACAACCCTAGAAATCCCAGCTCAGCGCCACCACGAGGGAAACCATCGACCTTCTTACGGACAACCCCGACCGCACCCTGCGGAAAACCGCAGTCCTCTACCGAGGAAATCCCCCGGGGCGCGGCCATGAGGCTGCCCGGGCATCACCCGCTGACGCTGTCGGTCACGTGCGAGGCCATCAGTCACCTTCCGGTCCGGAGATCCGTGCCGATTGAGTACCCGTACTCAGGATTCCATCCCGCGGGACCGCGAGGCTGAGGGGGCCTATGACAAGGAGCTCAGCCGATGTTCCAGAGCGCACCTGCCCATCACCGCACCGCCGAGGTGACCGCCCCGCCCTCGGCGCTCCCCCGTGTCTGCGCCGCTGTGGTGGTTGCGGGGGTGTCCCTCTCCGCGTGGGCACCGTACGACCGGACGACCTGGCTGCTGGAAGTGGTGTGGGTGCTGGTTGGGCTTCCGCTGGCCGTTGTGGTGTGGCGGCGCTTCCCGTTGACGGGGCTGCTGTGCTGTCTGCTCGCGGCGCACGCGCTCGTGCTTGCGCTCGGTGGGCATTACACGTACGCCCGGGTGCCGCTGGGCGAGTGGGTGCGGGACGGGCTCGGGCTCGCGCGCAATCCGTACGACCGGTTCGGGCACCTGATGCAGGGCTTCGTACCCGCCATCCTGGTACGTGAATTGCTGAGCCGGACCTCGCCGCTGCGCGGGAGCCGCTGGCTGGCGCCCCTCACGGTCTGCGCGTGCCTCGCCTTCAGCGCGGTCTTCGAGATGCTCGAGTGGGCGGCCGCGGTCATCGGCGGGAACGCGGCGGACGACTTCCTGGCCACGCAGGGCGATGTGTGGGACACCCACTGGGACATGTTGTGCGCACTGATCGGCGCCACGGTCGCGCTGCTGTTGCTCAGCGGGTGGCACGACCGGCAGCTGACGCGGTTCGCGTCCGGGAGGGACTAGGGCAGTGCGCGGGACCGGAGCTCGTCGTGGGTTCACGCGGGTGAACACCGGTCAGCCGAGCCGGGCGGCGATGGTCTGCGCGCACACCAGGGATTCGGTGTGTGTCGTGTCGACCTCCAGGTCGTAGCTCACGCCCTCGTGCACCAGTTCCGCTTGCAACGCGGCCATCCCCTGGACCCGGTCCCCTCGTGCGACCTCACGCCCCGCGGCGACCGCGCTCTCGCATCTGACGCCCACCCACAGCACGTCCAGGTCGCCCAGGGCCTTCTGCCAGCGCTGCTGGGAGGCCGCGCCGCCGAGGAAGATCTCGTCGATGATGACCCTGGCACCCGCACGGGCCATCGCCACGACGCCCGCCACCCATGCCGCCTCCAGCGCCCTGAACTCCGCCCCGACGCTCACGGTCCCGTCCGCCGCGATGTCGATGCCGTCGTCCGACGCCTGCATCCTCGCGGGCAGCGCGTCGACGAACGAATCGGCGCCGAACGCCAGCCACGGGTCCGGAAGGACGGCCTGGAGGCACCGCACGATCCCGGACTTCCCCGAGCTCGAACCGCCGTTGAGAATGATCAGCTGAGTCGCCATCGCGCCACAGTAAGGCGCCTCCCGCACGACACGAAACGAATATCGGCAGGCAGGCACGGCGCGCGGGCCTCCTCGGCATGGCCCGGCGCGCACGATGCCGGCCGGGGCACCCCGGCCGGCCACCCGCTTCCGACAGTTGCCGAACGGACTCCCGCCTGGGCACGCATGACCCGCGGACGGGTGCCCGACACCGCGGGCTGGACGCGGAACGCGTCAGAGCGGCAGGTGGAAGACGTCGTCCTGAATGTTCGTGATCTGCGTGTTCCGCTTGATCACGTCCGACATCTTCGTGCTCTTGATCGTGGCGACCTCGGCGGGCGTGAGGGCCGGGTCGTTCTCGAACCAGAGGCGGTCGCCCGCCCTGGTCCGGGTGAGCTGCTCGATGATCACCGCGGTGAGGAGCGGGCCGAACGCCGTGCCCGGGACATGAGGTTCGGCGAGCCCGCCGATCAGCGGGTCCAGGAGGCGGATCTCGCCGTACGCGGCAGCCAGCTTCGCCTGCACGGCCGGGTCCGGTGTGAGGTCGGCGAAGGTGCGGAGCGGGGGCAGCCCGTATGCCTTGCGGCACTGGTTGTAGTCCGGGACGCCGTGGTCGCGGGCGCGCTGGATGTCCACGGCCACCAGGTCCAGCGGCGGCGCTCCCGGGAACCGGATGCTGCGCATCGCCTCGATCACCGAGACGTCGATCTCCTGCATGATCTGTGACGCGAAGCCCTTGAGCACCGGGCCGATGCCGTACTGGTTGACGATCCCGATGTTCAGCAGCGCCTGCTCGTGCGGCACGGACCGCAGGACCTGGCCGTCGTTGTCGACGATCTGCAGGTCCGGGGAGAGCATCGAGTGGCCGAACCGGAATCCGAAGGTGGCGAACTCGGTGCTCATGGTCGGGTCCGTGTGCGGGTCGTAGCCGTCGTAGGGGCCGATCGCGTCCGGGCCCAGGATCGCGGGGATGAACTCCTGGAAGGTGATCGACCCGATCAGCGCGCCGACCCACTTGCGGGCGTGCTGGAAGACCTGCTCGGCGCTGGCCGAGGGGCGCTCGGCAGTGATCAGCGCGGCCAGCCGGTTGTGCTCCCGGACGAACAGCGTATGGATGCTCATCAGGCCGTACCCGGTGTTGGCCCGCTCGTCACCGGCCAGGAAGAACCCGGCCGCCGGTCCGACCGTCTGGTTGAAGAGACCGGCCGTGTTCAGGGGCATGGCCGGCCCGTCGACTCCGGCACTGGTCTTCAAGGAGCCGCTGTAGACGGCGATCGGCCCTAAGTTCCGGATGGCGCGCAGCGCCGCGGCCCGCCCCTCGTCCGAGCCGTACACCGGGCTGCCGTCGATGTACGCGCTGAAGCTGTTGAGCTGCTGCCTCGGCTTGCGCCGTCCGCGGCCCGTGGACGGGTCGTACGCGGAGCGGGTGAGCGGTATCTGGCTGCCCGGCGGGAACGCGGTGTCGTCGGCGGGGACCGGGATGCCGATCGTCTCCAGCGGGTCCGCGGCCGCGATGAGGTTGAACTCGTGGTTGAGGAACTGACCCCACATCCAGGTCAGGTCCGTCAGGCGCTGGGCGTTGAGGGTGTCGGTCTCCTGCCTGCAGACGATGTTGCTGACCACCCGGGCGCTGGGGCGGTCGGCGCCGGCCGGGGCGCTCACGCCGTCGGCGTACCCGATGGGGGTGCGCCGCAGGAAGACCGATCCGGCGGCCCCGCGCTCGGGGTGGTTGAGGTGGTTCCCGTAGCCGTTGACGGACCGGTACACCGGCGGGTTGGGCGCCGAAGGTCTGCCGTCGGCGGCCTCGGCCGCGTCGCCCTCGGGCTCGACGGCGGCGCTCTCGGCGTCCGCCGTCGCGGCCTCGGCGGACGGCGGCGCGGTACGACGATCGTTGGTCGGGTTGGGCCTTTCCATCAGGAATCCTCCGGGAATGTGAGGAGTAGGCAACCTCGGACTCTATCGCGCATGGAGAGTTCCCGGAGGAGGAAGGACACGACTGGTGCGGCCCGCGCCGGTTCGGGCCGCAGCACCGTGCACAGGGGACCGCCCGCAAGGGCATCGGCTCCTGCGAAGACGGCAGACTCTAGGCCGGGTCGATGCGGAAGACGCTGCCGCCGAGGTCGAGCACGTACAGTTCGCCGCGGCCTCCTTGTACGAAGGAGATGACCTCGCCGCCGTTGACTCCGAGGTCGCTCACGCCGGTCACCTCGCCGTCGTCCATCTGCAGGGCGCGGACGGTGCCGTCGCAGTAGTCGCTGAACACGTACTGACCCTTGAGGTCGGGGATCGCCTTGCCTCGGTAGACGAATCCGCCGGTCACCGAGCAGCCGAGGCCGGTGCGGTCGTACTCGTGAACCGGCGGCACGTGGTTCGCGGGTTCCGTGCCGTCCCGGAAGGGGTGCTTGCCTTCCATCTGGGACCAGCCGTAGTTCTCGCCGCCCTTGCTGCGGGCCGGGGCCCAGTCGATCTCCTCCCAGGCGCTCTGGCCGACGTCACCGATCAGCAGGTCACCCGTGCCCGCGTCGAAGGAGAACCGCCACGGGTTGCGCAGCCCGTACGCCCAGATCTCGTCCCTGGCCTTCGGGTCGCCCACGAACGGGTTGTCCCGCGGGATCGCGTACGGCTTGCCGCCGCGCGGGTCGATCCGCAGCAGTTTGCCGAGCAGCGTGTCGAGGTTCTGACCGTTGCCGTGCGGGTCGCCGCCCGCGCCGCCGTCGCCCAACGCGATGTAGAGGTAGCCGTCGGGGCCGAACTTGATGTCGCCGCCGTTGTGGTTCGAGTAGGGCTGCGTCTGGGTGAGGACGGTGCGCCGGGTGTCCTTCTGGATCCTGCCGTGCCGCACGGCGAACTCGTCCACCCTGCTGTTGCCCTGGAGGTCCGTGAACGAGATGTAGAAGTGCGCCAACCGCCTGTCGAAGGCGATGCCCAGCAGGCCGCGTTCGCCGTCGGTGGTGGTCTCCTTGGATATGTCCAGGACAGGCGTGCTCAGCCCGTGCGGGCCCAACACCTTGACGAGGCCTTCGCGTTCCGCGATCCAGACCGTGCCACCGGGACCGGCGGTGCCGGCGATCGGGTGCTGCGCCATGGCCACCTTGTTCAGTACGACCTTCGCCGCCGGACGGAGAGCGGGGGGCTCGTCGGCGGAGGCGGTGGTCAGGGCGAGGGAAGCGACGAGGCAGAGAGTGCCGATGATCGCCGAGCTTCTGGTGCGAACTGTGCGAACGTTCACCGTGATCCTCCTGGAGGCGGCGAGTGGGGGGTCACCCGGCTGCTCGGGGCAGAGTGGAGAGAGTGGGGTGGGTGTCGTCACGCCGGTACGCAACCTGGGTGGGGGGCAGCGCGCTACTGGTTACGGGTGAGGGTACCGGGACTGGAGGCACTGGTATAGGCCAACGGTCAGTCGTCGTCCGCCCACGAACTCGTCGGCCATGAGGCCGAGTTCGATGACGGTGGCACGTCCGCCGATCGCTCCGCCGTCCCGGCCCGGTACTGCCCCGGGGTCGTACCGAATTCCCGGCTGAAGGCATGCGAGAGGGCGTACGGAGTGCCGTAGCCGACGCGGCGGGCGATGGTGGCCAGCGGGTCCGAGGTGTCACGGAGCAGGGTGGCGGCGAACGTCAGGCGCCACCAGGTGAGGTACGCCATCGGCGGGCGGCCGACGAGAGCGGTGAAGCGGCGGGCCAGGGTGGCGCGGGACACGCCTGCCTCGGCGGCCAGGCGATCGTTGGTCCAGGGGGCGGCCGGGTCCGAGTGCAGTGCCCGCAGGGCGGCGGCCGCCACGGGGTCGCCCAGTACGGTCGGCCAGGCGCCGCTCGTGCCCTGGGCCGCCCAGGAGCGGATCATGTAGACGAGGAGGAGGTCGAGCAGGCTGGGCACCGCGACGCAGGCGCCGGGCCCTCGGGTGGTCAGCTCGTGGCCCAGCAGATCGACCGCGGCGCGCAGTTCGGGATGGGCACCCACTCTGTTCGGCAGGTGGACGACCGTCGGCAGCTCCGCCATGAGCGGGTGCATGCGGCTGCGGTCGAGCCGGTACTTGCCGCACAGCATCTGCACCTCGCCGGAACCGGCTCGGGGCAGGCGCGGCCCTCTCTCGTCGAGCCACCGCTCGAACGGCACCGCCTGTTCCACGGTCGCCGCGTCGGCGGGGGCATCGGCGATCACATGTCCCGTGCCGTGCGGCAGCAGGACCACGTCGCCCGCGCCGAGCGAGACGGGAGAGCCACCGTCGGGCAGCAGCCAGCAGCTGCCCTCAAGCACCACATGGAAGCCCGCACCGTCGTACGGGGCGAGCCGCGCGCACCAGCTCCCGCTCACCCGCACCCGGTTCGAGGAGGGACGCCCGATGCGTACTGCCGAGACTGCGTCACTGACCACATCCATCGGACCAGGATATCCATCACGTCATGCGTGAGACGGATGCGTATCCAGATGAGCTGAGCAGGCATTGAGCAGCTCATCCTCCCTTCCTAGAGTCGTGGGCATGAACAGCGAGAGCATGCAGGGCGAGAGCGGGCAGAGCGAGAGCAGGAAGCGCGAGAGCGGGCGGAGCGGGAGCGGGCCGACCGGCGGGCAGAGCATCGTGCTCGGCGATGTCGAGGTCACCCGAGTCGTCGAGTGGCAGGGGGCGTTCGCGCCTGCACGCGGCCTGGTCCCGGAGTCCGACGCCGAGGTGTGGAAGGGCAACGAGGACTGGCTGGCGCCGGATCACTGGGAGCCGGACAGCGACAGGTCGGTGGTGGCGTTGCAGACCTGGGTGCTGCGCAGCCGCGGACGGACCGTCCTGGTCGACACCGGTGTGGGCAACGGGCGCGAGCGGCCCGGCTCGGCGCAGTTCCACCACTGGCAGGGCGATTTCCTGGGCGGACTGGCGCGGGCCGGAGTCCGGCCGGAGGACGTCGACGTCGTCGTCAACACCCACCTCCACGGTGATCACGTCGGCTGGAACACCACGGGGGTGGACGGAGGGTGGGAGCCGACGTTCCCCAACGCCCAGTACCTCATCCCGGCCGCGGACGACTTCCACTACGGCCCGGACAACGCGTACGGGAACGGCCTCCGGGAGGACGACCGGCTGATCTACGAGGACAGCGTCGCGCCCGTCCACCGGGCCGGGCAGGCCGTCCTGTGGGACGGCTCCCACCGCATCGACGAACACCTCACTCTGGAGTCCGCACCGGGCCACACGCCCGGCTCGTCCGTGCTGCGGCTCGCGTCCGGGAGCGACCGGGCGGTCTTCGTCGGCGACCTTCTGCACAGTCCGGTGCAGATCCTGGCGCCCTCCTGCAACAGTTGCTTCTGCCTGGATGCGGGACAAGCGGTGGCCAGCCGCCGCCGGATCCTCGAACGAGCCGCCACGGAACGGGAGTTGGTCATACCCGCACACTTCGGCGGGGCGGGTGCCGTGGAAGTCCGGCGAGAGGGCGACGGGTTCGCCCTCGGGCAATGGGCGGCCTACGGCGGCGAGCAAAGGGGCTGATCCCCTACCCCGGAGCCCTGCCCTGAAGCGCTGTGCCGGAACGCTACCGGTACCCTTCGAGCAAGGCGGCCCCGAGGCCGGTCAGGTGCGCGAGGGCGGCGGCGAAGGAATGGCAGTCGAACAGCGCTGAATGCTCACGCCCGGCTGCGGGTTTGGGCAGGCCGAGCACCTCCCACAGGCGGCCCACGTTCGCTGTCGCCGTTGCCGGTGCCACGCGGTTCACCCAGGGTCGGATGTTGATGAACGCGGCGTCGAGCATGCTGTGCTTGAGCACGTCCCCTCGTGCGCGGGCCCAGCCGATGTTCTCTCCGATGACGACCATGTCGTTGCCGTAGGACAGCGCGGTCTGCCCCCGGCAGAACCCGAGGAAGTCGCTCAGCGCCTGTGCGGGCGGGATCCCGTCCCGGTCCACGGACTCCTGGGTGATACCTGTGAGTTCGGTGAAGTACGCGGACAGTCGCGGGTTGGCCACGGGGCTCACCAGCGTCTCGTACTCGTCGACGACCGAGCAGTCCTCGCTCAGGCGGAGGGCTCCGATCTGCACCACCTCACGCAGTTGCCCGGGCGCTCCCCAGTCCTGCTCCAGCGCGCCGGGCCACGATGTGAACTCGAGGTCGAATACAACGAAGGAGGACATGGCGTCACTCTGCCAACCGACGCCGGGGATTGGCCAACCGAACCGCGCGGAGGCCCCCGGGCGGGGTAGTCAGGCGTCACGGCGGCGCAGCAGGACCGCCGCCGTACCCAGCACGAGGAGCAGATAGCCGACGAGCGCCCCACCCGCTGCGGCCGGGGAGAGCACGGCACCATAGATGGAGTCGTCGTTGCCGACTCCGGCGATCTGGCCGGGCAGGGCCGCCGGCATCAGGGAGCTGGCGCGCTCGTCCCATGGTGCGGGCAGCGTCCGGGTGAGCATGGGCACCAGGTGGACGAGGCCGACGACCGCGACCACCGCGCCGACGGTGGAGCGCAGCACGCATCCGAGCCCGAGGCCGATCAGGGCGATGGCGGCCACCGTGGTGGCCTGGCTCAGGATGAGCCCGACGCTGTGCGCGTCCCCGTCGGACAGCGACTGGATCCGCCGGTCGCCGACGATCGCCCGGCTCAGCGCCGCGGCAGCGAAGAGGGCCGCCGCGGAGACCGGCCAGACGAGAGCCACAAGGACAGCCGCCTTCGCCGACAGGAGGCGGCCGCGACTCGGTACGACGACGAGGCTGGTGCGGATCAGACCGGTGGCGTACTCGGGGGTGACGGCCAGGACGCCCAGGACGCCCAGCGCGATCTCGGCGACCATCGTCACCAGCTGGGTCATCGGCGTGACGGCGAAACGGGCCTGGTCGCCCGGGCTCAGGCCGTCGTAAGTGTGCACGGCGTAGTGGCACAGCGCGGTGGCCCCGGCCAGGGCGAGCGCGACGGTGCCGACGGCGATCCACGTGGAGCGCACAGTGCGGAGCTTCAGCCACTCGGCCGACAGTGACGCGATCATCGAGGGAACCCCGTGGTGCCGACCGTGTGGGCCCCTGCCGTGTGAGCCTCTGCCGTGTGAGCCCCTGCCGCGGCGGTCAGCCGCAGATACGTCTCCTCCAGGGAGGCGCCGAGCCGACTGGCCGCCCACAGCGGTATGCCGTGTCCGGCGGCGATGCCACGGATCTCTTCCCCGCCGACGTGGTCGACGACGAGGCCGCCGTCGCTCTCGCGCCGGACCACGGCTCCGGCGGCCTCCAGGGCTCCGGCGAGGCGGTCCGGCTCCGGCGAGCGCACCAGCACCCCGCGGCCGAAGCGTTCGTGCAGCTCGACGGCGGTGACATCGGCGACGAGCCGGCCGCGGCCGATGATGACGAACCGGTCGGCGGTCTGTTCCATCTCGCTCATCACATGGCTGGAGACCAGCACGGTGCGGCCCTCGTCGGCCTGGGTCCGCAGCAGTCCACGTATCCAGCGAATCCCTTCCGGATCGAGGCCGTTGACGGGTTCGTCGAGGATGAGCACCCCGGGGTCGCCGAGCAGGGCGGCAGCCAGGCCGAGGCGTTGCCGCATCCCCAGAGAGAAGCCGCCGACCCGCCGGTCCGCCACTCCCGCGAGGCCGACCTGGTCGAGGACCGCGTCGACCCGTGCGGCGCCGATGCCGCTGCCGACGGCGATCCAGCGCAGGTGGTCACGGGCGCTGCGGCCGGGGTGCACGGCCCCCGCGTCGAGCAGCGCGCCCACCTCCCGCACGGGATGCCGTACCGCGCGCAACGCCCGGCCGTTGACGGCACATCGGCCGCCGTCCGGGATGTCGAGCCCCAGGATCGCGCGCAGGGTACTGGACTTCCCGGCGCCGTTCGGACCCAGGAACGCGGTCACCCGGCCGGGCTCGGCGGTGAAGGACAGCTCGTCGACAGCGAGGTGCCCCCGATATCGCTTGGTCAGCGCTTCGACTTCAATCATGCCGGTCAGCGTGCCGGGCGACCTTGCGGTGGCGCATCGGGCCAGGGACTGTCATTCCCGGGTATGAAGCGCGGGACCGACCGCTGTGCCTACGGTGTGCCGATGCCTTGTAGCGAAGCAGTCGACCCAGGACAGCGCCTGAACCACCGGCAGTTGGTGGCGCTGGATGCCGTAGCGGCGGTGCTGTTCACGGCGGCTTCCGCGCCGTTGCCGCCCCATGGCTCCGGGGAACTCCCCGACTGGCTGCCGCTGCTGCTCGCGGCCGCGACGGGCCTGCCGGTGGCGGCGCGCAGGATGTGGCCCGTTCCCGCGTTCGCCGTGGTGGCTTCGGCCTCGCTGGCCGCCGAACTCCTCGGAGCGGCGCAGACGTACTTCGCTGCGGCCGCGTACGTGCTGTACTCGGTGGCGCTGACCAGCCGCCGAGAGCCCCGGGTCTCCGCACCACGGGCCGCGGCACTGGCCTGTCTCGGCCTCGCTGTGCCGGTGTTCGTGGGGGTCCCGGAGGGCACGTACGACCAGGTCGGCCGGTTCGTGGTCGCCGCGGGTGTGCTCGGATGTGGCTGGACGGTCGGCCGTGCGACGCGGGAGCGCCGCGCCTACGCGGCCTGTCAGGCACGGCAGTTGGCCGCCGACGCGGTGGAGGAGGAGCGGCTTCGCATCGCCCGTGAGCTGCACGACGTGGTGACCCACAGCCTCGGACTGATCGCGGTGAAGGCCGCCGTGGCCAACCATGTGGCACACGAACGGCCGGAGGTGGCCGGGGAGACCCTGCGCGTGATCGAACGGGTCAGCCGGGACGCGCTCACCGAAATGCGGCACATGCTGGGCCTGCTGCGCACCCAGGGCGACGAGGCGGGGGTGTCCGCCGTCGACTTCAGCCCTTCGCCCGGTGCGGAGCAGATCGCCGAACTCGTCGAACGGGCGGAATCGGCGGGTGTCGAGGTCCGGCTCGCCGCAGACCCGCTGGACGGACTCCCGGAGGCGGTCGGTCTGTCCGTCTACCGACTCGTGCAGGAGTCCCTGACCAACGTGGTGCGGCATGCCGCGCCGACCCGCTGCCAGGTCTCTGTCGGTGTCGTGGACGGAGAGGTGCGCGTGACGGTCACCGATGAAGGGCCGCGCTCCGGGCGCGGCGTCCGGGCCCGCGTGGAGGGCGGATACGGGTTGGTCGGGATGCGCGAACGGGTGGCGGTGTACGGCGGGAGCCTCGTCGCAGGACCTCGCCCGGGGGGCGGGTTCGAGGTCTCGGCACGGCTTCCGGTGGCGCCGGACATCCGCTGGCCGAGTCGTCGGGTTCACCGCCGGGCGGGCCGCACCAGGCCGCTCTCGTAGGCGACCGCCACCAGCTGTGCCCGGTCACGCATCCCCAACTTCGCGAGCAGATGGCTGACATGGGACTTCACCGTGGGCAGGCTCAAGTGCAGCCGGTCCGCGATCTCGCCGTTGGACAGGCCGCGGGCAATCAGTACGAGGACTTCGCGTTCCCGTGCCGTCACGCCGTCCAGGCGTACGGGGATCTCGGGGTACTGCTCGGGCCCGCGTCCGGCGAACTCGGCGATGAGGCGGCGGGTCACCCTGGGTGCGAGCAGGGCCTCACCGGCGGCGATCACCGAGACGGCACTGAGCAGATCGGCGGGCGGCGTGTCCTTGAGCAGGAAGCCGCTCGCCCCGGCGCGCAGCGCCCCGTACACATAGGCGTCCAGGTCGAACATGGTCAGGATGAGCACCCGCACGGCCGCGGCCTCGGGAGCGGCGCAGATCCTGCGCGTGGCCTCGATGCCGTCCATGTCCGGCATCCGTACGTCCATCAGGACCACGTCCGGCAGCTCCCTCAGCGCCGTGCGTACGGCCTCGGCGCCGGTCGCGGCCTCGCCGACCGACTCCATGCCCGGCGCGCTGTCCACCAGCATGCGGAAACTGCCGCGCAGCAGTGCCTGGTCGTCGGCCACCAACACCCGAATCGTCACTCCGCCCCCGACGTCTGCGCCACGCACTGCCTCGCCGGAGACGATACCGGGGTGCGGAGTGCGTTCAACCAACGGGAATCTCCGTGAGCTTGGGCGCTGGATCGGAAGGCAGCGGCTGGAGCGCGCGGGCCTGGCTGCCACCTGGTCCGGCTGCTCGCCGCAGAAGGCACAGCGTGCGCCTCTCCCAGGCAGTCACCCTGCTTGGCGAGACGAAGCAGGCATACGTAGATCGGGAAGCCGCGCTCGCGCTCAAAGGGGCGACAGCGGCGTCTCCTCCCCGCCACCACCCCGCCCCCCGTCGCGCCCACGGCCCACTCCTCCCCCCGCCCTGTCAGCGTGCGCTGTTGCCTGCCCGAGGCGCCGCTCCGGGCGGCCCTGAATCGGTATGTCATGGTCGGCAGGGGGAGCGACCTGTGTCGTCCTTCAGATACGTTGCGCGCTCTTGTGGGGTGAGGTCGCGGTTGACGGCGCGGCAGATCTTGCGGAGTGCGAGGGCCGGTTGAGGAAGGGTCGCGTCCCACAGCCGTACGATGCCATCGCTGCCACTGCCGACGATCTGATCCCCCCGAGGATTGAAGGCGAGAGCGCTCCCCCTGACGGTACGTGCGGTGAGTATGAAGCGGATCTTGCCGGTGGCGGTGTCGTGGAGGCGAATCTCGCCGTTGGTTTGGCCGCTGATGGCGAGGGTGTGTCCGTCGAAACTGAACGCCAGGGCCCCCACGCCTTCCGAAAGTCGAGGAAACGTTGCGCGCACATCGCCGCTTGCAATGTCCCACAGGTGCACGCGCCCCTTGTAGTCGCCAGCAGCGAAGGACCGTCCGTCAGAACTGAACGCTGCAGTCAAGGCCATTGCAGGGAAGTCGTCGAACTCCGGAAACGTGTGGGCCTTGCCTGTTGCGACGTCCCACGACCGCAGGCCGCTCGTATCGCCCTTGGTCAGCAAGCGTCCGTCTGAAGTGAACGCGAGAGCCGAGACGTCGCCGCTGGGCTCAGTGAGCGTGGCGCGGGCTCTGCCGGTGTTCACGTCCCATAAGCGCACCACCGCTCCGTCTGGCTGTTCATCGCTTCCGACGGCGGCCAGAGTGCGGCCATCTGGGCTGAATGCCACGGACTTCAGTTCGGAGAAGCCTCTCATGGCCCCTTTGTGCACGGTGCCCGTGGCCACGTCCCATAACCGTACTTCCCCGCCACGCTGGTCGGAATTGCTGCCTGTGGCCAGCAGACGCCCGCTAGGACTGAACGCCATGGCTACGAGCTCACCGGGGTCCGCAATCAAGGGTGTCCGCGTCTGGTCCGTGGTCAAGTCCCACAACCGTACTTCCCCGTCAATCGCACTACTGGCCAGAGAATGACCGTCAGGGCTGAAGGCCAGACACTCTACAAAGCTGGAGTGTCCGTTGAGCGTGGCGCGGGCCTTGCCTGTGGCTGTCTCCCAAAGACGAACCCGCTCATCATTGCCGGTTCCGGCGAGCGTACGTCCGTCGGGGCTGAACGCCAAAGAGATCCCTTCGGCAGCCGGCACAAAGAACGTTGACCGGGTGCGGCCCTCGTGGGGATCCCAGAGGCGTACCCTTCCGTACTGCGTGGCAGTGGCAAGCGTACGGCCGTCGGCAGTGACGGCGGCCGCGGTCACCGCGCCGTCCCGCACCAGCAGAGAAGGCCGAGGCTTTAGCGTCACGGCATCCCACAGCTGCACGATTCCCTGGCCCTTGCCGTTCTTCCCACCGACCACCAGTGTGCGGCTGTCAGGACGGAACGCCAAGGCCCACACATGGCTCACCGGCCCGTTGAGTGTCGCGCGCAGGTGGCCACTCTCCGGATTCCACAGACGCACCGGCCCCGTTCCGACGCCACTGCTGGTGGCCAGGATGCGAGCATCGGGACTAAAGACCACCGAACCGTCAGCGGCGCCGCGCAACCTGATGTGGCGCGCGCCGGTGGCCTCGTCCCATTGCCACACCCGCCTGTCGTCGTCACTGGCGGCCAGCAGACGTCCGCCGGGATCGAATGCCAGTTGCGACACTCCGTTGAGGATGCCGGTGAACGATCGCTTCGTCTTGCCGCTGACCGCATCCCGCAACTCCACGCGCGTCTCGTCATCACGCCCGGAACCGCCGATTGCCAGGGTGCGTCCGTCGGGACTGTACGCTGCCGACGCCACACTGGTGACCAGCCCACGGTCGAAACGGTGGTTGAGCGGCAGGCCGGCGGCAGCACGGAGGCTGGTGGTGGCTTCTCGGGTGGGCCTGGTGTCGTAAGCGTGCAGGGCCAGAAGGGAGGCGAGGTCAGGCTTGGTCTCCAGAAGGTCGGCCGACTGCGCGGCGAGCTGACGGGACTTGGCGATCTGCCGTGCGGTCACCGCTGTCGTCCGCTGATGCTCGCTGTCCCGGTACTGGTTCCAGGCGAACAGGCCAGCGACGAGGGCGAGGGCAAGGAGGACGGTCAGCGTGCGGGTCAAGCGGCGCGTGCGCCGGGCAGCGCGGGCGGCGGCGCGCTGTTCCTGGTCACGGGCGGCGAGGCTGGCAGCGAGAAAGTCGTGTTCCAACGCTGTCAGATCGGCGCAGGCGTCGGGCGTGGAGAAGGCGTCCGCAGCGGCAGCCAGTTGGATGCCCCGATACAGCCCTCCGGGGTCGCGGTCGACCTCATGCCAGGCGGTGGCCGCATCAGTGAGACGGCGATGGACGATGAGGCGTTCGCGTGCCTGGTCGATCCAGTCGCGCAGCCGCGGCCAGGCGGTGAGCAAGGCTTCGTGGGCGAGGTCGACAGTGTCGTCGTCCAGCGTGACCAGCCGGGCGCGGGCCAGCCGGTGCAGCACGATGTGCGGGTCGTAGTCTGCCGTGCTGCCGCCTGTGACCTCGGAACGGTCGGCGGGGCGGCGCGTATCGGGGGCGCCCTCGCCCGGGGTGATCAGACGTAGCAGGATACGCCGGGCTGTTTGGGCTTGCGCAGGGGTGAGTTGGGTGTAGAGGTCCTCGGCAGTCTGAGCGATGGCGCCGTGCAGGCCCCCTGCAGCCTCATAGGCCTGCAAGGTCAGGGTACGGCCGCAGCGCCGGCGCCAGGTCTCCAGCAGCACATAGGACAGCAGCGGCAGACCGCCCGGCTCGCCGGTCACCTCCCCCATGAGCCGGGCGGTCAGGGCACGTTCCACGATCAGGCCTGCGGTGGCCGCGGGCTTGACGATGACCTCGCGCAGCTCGTCAGGGGTCATCGGGCCAACAGGCAGGCTCGCCTTTCTGAGGAGGGTGGCCAGGTCCTGGTGTTCGAGGCAGCGGGCGTAGAAGTCCGCCCGCATCCCCAACACCACCCGTAGTCGGCTGCCGGGGTCGTGGGCCTGCATGAGTCGACGGAGGAACTCCTGGCGCTCGTCCGGGTCCTGACAGAGGGTGAAGGTCTCTTCGAACTGGTCCACCACCAGCCACGTATCCCCCGCCCCCGCAGCCGCCGTGAGCCGTTCGCGGTGCTCGCGTGCCGGGCGAGGGCCGGGGGTGAGGATCCGGATCGCCGCCGGACGCAGCTCCTGATCGGTTGTGCTCTGCAATCGGGGAACCAGGCCAGCGCGTAACAAGGAGGACTTCCCACTGCCCGATGGACCCAGCACCACCGTGATTCGGTGCGCACGCGTCAATTCGACGAGGTCGTCGGTCAAGCGGGTACGGCCGAAGAAGCGGCTGCTGTCGTCGGGCTCGAAGCGTGCCAGACCACGGTAGGGCGCATCGGATGCATCCGCTGGTTCCAGCGGAGTCTGGGTGGCTTCGGCCTGAACGTCATGCCAGCGTCGCTCCCACTCCTGCACATCCCCGCCGCAGGCCTTCACATACGCCAACGTGACATCCAGGGACGGCAGCTTCTCTCCTGCCGCCGCCGCTGCGAGTGTGCCTGCAGCGTAGGGCGCGGACTTGGCTAGCGTCCGGTAGGGCGGAGAGCCCGCTGCCTCTCGTAGTCGGCGCAGATAGTACGCAAAACGCGGTACTGAGCCCGCGGCCGGATCGATTGGCTTCTCACGGCGCCCCACGATCGCTCCACCCCTGTTCTGATCGCTGAGGCCGAGGCCACCACATCGCCACAACAGAGTGAAGGGAGGTGCCAGCCAAGTCTTCGCGCCCCACGTTCCGTGCTTCGAACCGCGCTCATGGTCATGCATCTGCCAGCTGTCGGTCCACCACACGGCTGTCCCGCCAAGGCGGGCTGGTGGGTGACCCCAACTGGCGAACACTCGGTGTCTTTACCGCTCTGGTCCCGCGGGGGCGCGCGTGCCTCCGCACCTGCGGCAGATCATGCCCTGAGCGCTGAGACGGCCCGCCAAAAGCTCTGACGGGCCGTCGGTATCGGGTCAGGCGTTCGCCGATGCGATTCCATGGGTCCGGTCAAGGACGAACAGGAACCACTTCATGCGACCGTCGTTACCCTGTCGACGGTCGCAGTAGTAGGCCCGCCACCAGCCGTTGCTCTTACCTGTCTTCCCCTCGGCCTTGCAGGCACCCTTGGTCCAGTAGGCGCGATAGAAGCTCCACCCTTGCGCTGAGACGTCATGGTCTGCAACTGAAGTGACGGGATTCTGCGTGGTGGTGACTGCGGGAGAGGCCGCAGGAGCCGCTTGTGCGGCCGTGGGACCCAAGGCGAGGCCCGCCCCGAGCGCCAACGTGGCCGTGGTCAGTGCAAGGCTCCTCTTGCGTGGAGTCATCAACTACATCCTCTCGATTCTCAGGTAGTCAGCCCTCTGAAGTGCGCCGCTCATGCCCGAGGGACGACATCGACGCAGCCACCAGCCAGCGCCTTGAGGGCGCGACGGCTAGCGCACTGCGCCGGGCCTGCAGCCGATGCGGCGTGTCGGACATTGAGTCTGCGCAGGCAGGGATTGTCTGGCAGCCCCGATTCGATGGAAGTGACAAACTCGCGGCACGCGCGCTTCCAGGCCATTGCCCGAGAACCCTCGCGGAAAGCGGGGCGGTCAGGACAGGGTTTGCGCGCGCTGTCGCCGAGCGCGGTGACACCGTCACAGTTCGGCTGCACGCCCGTCACGTGTCCTCGGCGCACAGGTCCAACCGGACGTTTCCGGACGGAGGGGTGGAGCCCGGAGTGCATCTGTTTGATCATGCATCCGCCGGACATCGGCCCGGACGGGCGTCCGCGCCCATGGCGGGAGACGGGCCATACATGCTGGCCGGCCTGCTTGTTCGGCCTGGCACGAGTGGAACGTGTGGCTCGTCGCAGGCCTGGTCAAGTCAACGTTCATCCGGGCCGACGGCATCCCGGCTCGCTGCGGACGGCAGCCGATCGACGCGTTGCGGGCCGATGTCGCTGCGCTCCGCGAACGGCACCCGGAACTGCTGGCCCTCCATGCGCGGTTGAGCCGGAACCAGTAGTCCGTTCCAGGCCGCGCCGCGTGCCCCGTCGGCCGAGCCGTACAACCCCTGCCCCGCGTGGCGTGTCTTCACCACCACACGGAGCCGTCCATGGCGGAGCCCTCCGGCCTTCCGTCCCGACCGGTTCCCACTCGTGCCGACTCGTTCCAACGGGGGATCACATGAGCCTGACGCACACCCGTACACGTACCCGCCGCGGCGCGGCCGCCGCCCTCACCGTCCTTATGGCGGCCGGTGTCGCGGCCGCCGGCACCGGATCCTCGAACGCCGGTACCACGGCGCCCCAGACGCGGCAGATCGCGTCGTCCGTCCTCGGAAGCGACTACAAGATCACGCTGACCGCGCTGCGGTCCACGGAGGACGAGTACGCGGCCTCCGTGCGCCTGCAGGTCTACACCCAGAGCGGCGGCGCCTGGAAGGAGTCCGACCGCGTGACCGTGGGCGACGTCGACGGCTGGTTCTGGTACCCCCTCACGGGCAAGGGCGCCGTCTGTGAGTTCTCGACCGCGAGCACCGAACCCGCGCCCCTGACCGTGAGCCTGCTGCTCACACCGTCGATCGGCTGCTCCGACCCCGCGCACTTCACCGTGAAGGAAGGCCGGGTCTACGCGGGCTGATCCGGCGCCGCCTGTGCGCGCGTGGTGGTGAAGCGTCTGCGGTACTCGCTCGGCGTGGTGCCCAGGTGGCGGGCGAAGGCGCGGCGGAGGGTCTCGTCGGTGCCGAGACCGCTGCGCTGCGCCGCCGAGGTGATGCTGTGTCCGTCCAGGAGGAGCTGCTGGGCGTGGTCGAGGCGGACGCGTTCCACCCAGCGGGCGGGGGTGGTGTTCAGTTCGCTCCGGAAAAGGCGGGTCAGATGCCGGGTGCTGATGGCGGCGGACGCGGCCATCGCGGGCAGGCTGTGGTCGCCGGCCGGGTCGGCGACCACGGTGGCCATCAGTGAGCGGAGCAGATCGTTGCGCGCGGGCGGGGTCGTCAGGGCCGTCGAGAACTGCGACTGCCCGCCCGGGCGCTGCATGAACACGACCAGCTCGCGCGCGATGTCCCGGGCCGGGCCCGCTCCGTGGTCGTCCTCCACGAGGCCGAGCGTCAGATCGATGCCCGCGCTGATCCCCGCCGACGTGACGTACCGCCCGTCGCGGATGTAGAGGGCGTCCGGCTCGACGCACACGCGGGGATGTCGGTGGGCGAGCGCCTTGGAGTGGCGCCAGTGCGTGGTCACCCGACGCCCGTCGAGCAGGCCGAGCGCAGCCAGGACGAAGGCGCCGCTGCAGACCGACGCGACCCGGCTCGCCCGCGCGGCGAGCGTGCCGGCCGCCGTCAGGAGTTCCCCCTCGACGGGCTGCTCGACCAGCCGGTCGCCACCGGCGACCACCACCGTGTCGAAAGGGCCGGTCCCGGCCGCCGCGCTCGCCCCGGCCAGCACAAGCCCCGATGACGTCGCCACGTCACCGCCGCGGGGCGAGACCAGCACCACCTCGTAGGGGAGGCCGAGCCGCCCCGCCTGGTGCAACACCTCCGCGGGGCCGGTGACATCGAGCATGGTCACACCGTCGAACACGAGGAAGGCCACGCGCCGCGTCATGTCCTGATCCGTGGTTCTCCTGGCCGAATGGACATGGCATCAGCGTACGTCAGCGAGCGAACGTAGACGCCCGGAATCCAGGCACGGAACCCAGGCACGGAAAGGCGCACATGATGAGTGAGACGATCGCGGACATAAAGATCCCGGACAGCGCTCTGGCACGGGAGGCGACCGAGCTGGTGCGCGCCGCGGCGTCGCCGCTGCTGTTCGACCACTCGCGGCGGGTGTTCCTGTTCGGGGCGCTGCGAGGCCGGGCGCAGGGGCTCGACTTCGACCCCGAACTGCTCTACGTGGGAGCGATGTTCCATGATCTGGGGCTGACCGAGCGGTTCCGCCGCACGGACCAGCGGTTCGAGATCGACGGCGCCGACGAGGCCCGCCGCTTCCTGCACGCGCACGGCATCACCGGCGAACCGGCCGACCGGGTCTGGACGGCCGTCGCCCTGCACACCACCCCCGAGGTCCCGCTGCACATGGCCCCCGAGGTGGCCCTGGTGACGCGTGGGGTGGAACTGGACGTGCTCGGCATCGGCTACGACGCCGTCTCCGCCGATCAGCGCGCGGCCGTGGTCGCGGCGCACCCGCGCCCGGACTTCAAGAACCGGATCCTCGCCGCGTTCGCGGACGGACTCAAGGACCGCCCGCACACGGCCTTCGGCAACGTCAAGGCGGATGTGCTGGCCCACTACGTGCCGGGCTTCCGGCGCGGCGACTTCGTGGAGGTCATCAAGGGCTCCGAGTGGCCCGAATGACCACGGCACCGAGTGGCCGCAAGAGTCACGGCGCCGCACGCGCCGACCGGCAGGTATCGTCACGACCTTGCCCGGAACGCTCCCCCAGGCCCCCTAGAGGTACCCGTTGACCCCGTACTCCCTCGCCTTCTACCTGGACGTCATCACCTCCGCAACGGTGCTCGGCGTGCGGCCGTCCGCCACCCCCGACCAGGTCACGGCCGTGCTGGGGGACGACTTCGCCGAGAACTCCGCCGACCGCCGCAGCATGTGGCGCGACTACGGCATGGCGGAGTTCTTCTGGCACCGGGACTCCGCCAACGCCCCCTGGGAGGGCCATCACTTCACTCTGCAGGTCCATCGCCTCGCGGGCGGGGACAGCAGGACGGTCAACGACGCCATCCGGGCGGAGTACGGTCGCTTCGACCGCCGGTTGCGCTTCGCGAAGGTGCGCAGACTCCTCGAGCGGCGCGGCGTGCCGCTGGTGGAGCTCCCGGATCCGGCGAACTCCCCTCACTACCGCCGGTTCTGGCAGCCGGATTCCCAGGTCTCCGTGTCCGTCATCGGCACCCGCGAGGAGTTCCTCACGCCGTCCCGGCTGCGTACGGACGATGTGTACGCGATCAGTGGGTCCGTGCCGTCGCCTGTTTCGACGGGTCGTTGACCGTGAGCTCGTCGCCCGTCCTGGAGACGAAGACGACAAGCAGCTTGGCCGGTCTGGTCCGGCTGGTGTTCTGTGTGGACACGTGGTGGGCGCCCGGCTGCTCGACCCAGTTCTCGCCCTGGCGGTAGGTACGGGTCGGCTCGTCGTCGAGTTTGCTGCGGACGGTGCCTTCCAGTACGTACGCGTACACGAAGGCCTCGCCGTGCCGGTGCGGCTCGGCGCGTGCGGCGGGCGGGAAGTCGACGGTCGCCGAGGTGAACGTCTTCCCCTTGACCTGCGGAAGGGCCTGTTCGATCAGAGGTGTGCGCGTCGGGTGCTCGGCGGTCGAGGCAGTTGAGGCAGTTGAGGCGGTCGAGGTGGTTGAAGTGGTTGAGGCGGCGGGGCCCTTGGCGGCCGACTGCGGCTCCGCCTCGGCGGTGCACGCGGCAAGCGCGGTCACTAAGCCGACCGCGAGCAGCGCACGGGTGACACGTGTTCCGGGTACGGCCGTTTCACGGCGTACGGCGGTGGGTGCTGTTGTCGTCATGATCCCGACCGTATGCGGGCAACGGCCCGCTTCCGTGGGCCATTTCGGAGGGGATTCACTGGGCCACTTCATGTGCTGCGCAAGGACCGGGCCAAGGCGACGAGTCGGTCGAGGGCCGCGTACGCGGTGCTGCTCGGCGGCCGGCTGTAGCCGATGATCAGCCCTTGTGTGCGGCGCGGGCCGTGCCAGAACGGTGCCAGGCCGAGGAGCGCGACGGACCGTTCCCGCGCTTCGGCGATCATCTCCTCCTCGTCCCGGACCGCCAGCACGGCGTGCAGTCCCGCCGCGATGCCGGTCAGCGGGAGACCGGCGGCGATCAGGTGGTCCCGCCTGCGCCGGTACTCGCCGCGCGTACGGCGTACGTGCCGGTCGAAGCGCCGGTCGCGGATGAGCTCGGCGAGGGCGAGCTGGTCGAGCGGTGGGGCCTGCTGGTGCAGCACGCGGTCCAGCACCGGCCCGGCGAGCCGGGGCGGCAGCACCAGCCAGCCGAGCCGCATCGCGGGCGCGAGGGTCTTGGAGGTGGTGCCGCCGTAGACGACGCGGGCCGGGTCGAGGGCCTGCAGGGCACTCACCGGCTTGCGGTCGAAGCGGTACTCCCCGTCGTAGTCGTCCTCGATGACGTACCCGTCGACCCGCCGTGCCCATTCGACGAGCTTGCGCCGCCGTACGGGGCTGAGGGTGACGCCCAGGGGGAACTGATGGGCCGGGGTGGCGAGCACCGCGCGGGCGGGTGTGGCGGCGAGCGCGGTGATGTCGAGGCCGTGCGCGTCCACGGCAACGGGGTGCACGGTCAGACCGGCGCGGGAGAGCACCTCCTTGTGGGTGTGCAGACAGGGGTCCTCCATCGCGATGTGCCGCAGCCCCAGGTCGCGCAACGCCGCTGCCACCAGGGCGAGTCCGTCGGCGAAGCCGCTCGTGACGAGGATCTGGCCGGGCTGCGCCGTCACGCCGCGCGTACGGCTCAGGTAGTCGGCCAGGACTCCGCGCAGCTCGGGCCGGCCCCGCGGATCGCCGTAGCCGAATGGGTCGGCGCCGGACCGTGTCGCACCGCGCACGGCCGCGGCCCAGCACTGGCCGGGGAAGAGCGAGGTGTCGGGGACCCCGGGCCTCAGGTCCCAGCGCGCGTTCACCGGGGACGTGTACGTGCCGATGGAGCGCGCGTCGGCCGCTGGGGCGGTGTCCGCGGGGCCGCCGGTGCCTGAGGCGTCGCGGGCGACCTTGGTGGCTGCTCCCTGCCGCGTGACCAGCCAGCCTTCGGCGGCCAGTTGGGCATACGACTCGACGACGGTCCCCCGCGCGACACCGAGCTGCGCCGCCAGGGCGCGGGTGGACGGCAGGGGGTCGGACACCCGCAGCCGACCGGTCCCGATCGCCGCCCGCACCGCCGCCGCGACCGCGTCCGCCAAGGGCAAGGACGCGTCGAGCTCCAGATGAAGGTCCATAACTGGTCCACCAGGTTCGGGGTGCACTGGTTCAAGATTGTGGACCAGTGTACGGAGCCGAAAATACGGTGCCGGCATGACTTCACATCACGGGAACTCCGGTACGGCACAGCAGGCGGTGCGCAGGATGCACCACCGCGTGCAGAGCGCGGGCGACAACATCACCGCGTGGCGCATCGCCACCGTCGTGGCGCGGCTGGCCCTGGCGGCGTCGTTCCTCTCCGCGGTCTCCGACCGGCTGGGCCTGTGGGGAGAGCCCGGCACGAACTCCGTGGCCTGGGGCACCTTCGACAACTTCGTGACCGCGAGCCACGACCTCATGCCGTATCTGTCGGGCGGGACGCTGCGGGCCGCCGCCGCGGCCGCGACCGCCGCGGAGCTCGGCCTCGGCGTCGCGCTGCTCCTCGGGGTCGCCCTGCGCTGGACGGCCTGGCTGACCACGGCGCTGCTCCTGGTCTTCGGCCTGTCGATGGCCGTGTTCGTGGATCCGCAAGCCCCGTTGATCTACTCCGTCTTCAGCGCCCTGGCCGCGGCGGCCCTGCTCGCTCTGGCTCCGCGGGACGCGCTGGTGTACACGGTGAAGGCCTTCGACCGCGCCTGACTGACATCCCGCGGATCGCTCAGCGGCTGTTCGTCCCGCACGGGGCGGCGGCCGTCACCGTCTCCTCGTCCGGCCGAGTCCGAGCCGCCGCCTGATCGTCTGCCGTTCTTGACCGGTATCGGCCCGGGATTCCTTCTCGGCGTTGATTGCGGCGGTGAGGAAATTGCGGGCCAGTGCCAGCTGGTTGCGGTGCGGCAGGTCATCCTCGTGGCGCGCCGTCCGGATCAGGTGCAACTCGTCCATGAAGCGACTCCCCTGTCATTCCTGGAACTTGTAGCCGAGGCCGCGGACGGTCATCAGATGGCTCGGGTTCCCCGGTTCCGGCTCGATCTTGAGGCGCAGTCGTCGGATGTGGACGTCGATGGTCTTGACGTCCCCCACATGGTTCACGCCCCATACGGAATCGATGATCTGCCGTTTGGTCATGACCCGTCCCGCGTTGCGCAGCAGCAGGCTGAGCAGGTCGAACTCCTTCAAGGGGAGGGTGACTTCCTCGCCCTTGACCATCACTTGGTGCTGGTCCAGGTCCATACGGACGGGCCCCACCTCCACTACGGAGGTAGGTGCGGGATTCAGGGTTCCCCGCCCCCGCAGGACCGCGCGCATCCGGGCGACGAGCTCGCGTTCGGAGTACGGCTTGGTCACGTAGTCGTCGGCGCCGATCTCCAGGGCCACGATCTTGTCGATCTCGCTGTCCTTGTCGGTGACCATGATGATCGGCACGTTCGAGGTGCTGCGCAGCGTGCGGCAGACCTCGAGTCCGGACAGGCCCGCGAGGACCCAGTCCAGGAGGATGAGGTCGGCGCCGTCGCTGTGGAACCGGTGTACGGCGACGGGGCCGCTGGCGACGCTCTCCACCTCGAACCCCTCCCCGCGCAGGGTGGAGGACAGTGCGGCGATGTCGGCGGCATCGTCCTGGACGACGAGCACGCGCGTCACGCGGCCTCCCCCACCATCCGGTCGCAGGCTCCGGCGATCCGACTGCGCGCCCTGTCCTCGGCGAGCTGGACTCGCCTGACGGGGATGCGGAGGGCGTGGGCGACCTCCTGGACGGACAGACCCTCCCAGGCGATCAGCAGCAGCACTTCCCGCTGCCGTCTCGGCAGGCCGCCCAGCGCCGCGGCCTGCCAACTGCGGCACGCGCCGTGCGGTGCCGTCGGTGTCCGGTACTGCCGGACCTCCACGCGCCAGTGCTTGGCGATCACCCTGCCGGCGATGCCGTAGAGCCATGGGCGCGCCCCGCACCGGTCCGGGTCGTACCGGTGCCGACTGCGGAATGCCTTGACGAAGGTCTCCGCCACCACGTCGTCGGCCAGGTCCTCCCCCAGTCGGCGCAGCGCGTACCGGTACACCTCCGGCGCGCGTCGGTCGTAGACCTCGGCGAAGAGTTCCGGCTCGACGAGCGAGCGCTCTATCAGTACGGCATCGGGGTGTCTCATGGGTCGTTCGCCTTCATTCGCGGGTCCCTGCTGTTCGTAGGGACGCCCGCGAGGGGTGCCGGCTATGCCTCGGAAGGCGATCGACGGGACGGGGCTACAGTCCCAGGTCGAGAGCCAGGCACGCGTAGTACTTCCATGAGCCCTCGGGGCTGTACGTGCCGTGGCCCTCGCCGCCCCGCTCGGCCTCGACCTCTTCGGTCATGTCCTCGAAGCGGATGCGTTCGGGAAGCCTGCCGAAACGCTCGTGCCGCGCTGCCTCGGCGGCGTCGCCGGTGCGTTCCCCGTTCATGACCGATCTCCCCTTCGTCGATGGTGCACGGCGTTCTCTTCAAGGGTGGGACGAGTATCAGCGTGCCGTGCTACGCGTCACCAGTCAAGGCGGTGACGATCTCGGCCCTTGGATCGTTCAGAGGCGGTCGGCGTCGACCACCGCCTGGGCGAAGGCAGTGGGTGCTTCCTGCGGAAGGTTGTGCCCGACATCCGCGATGGTGCGGTGCTGGTAGGGCCCGGTGAAGTGGTGGCGGTAGGTCGAGCCGTCGCCGGGTGGGGTGAAGGGGTCCAGGGCCGCGTCCAGGGTGACGGTGGGCACGTGGATGGAGGGCTGGGCGGCGAGCAGCTTCTCGTAGCGGTCGTAGCGGGGGTCGCCCTCGATGAGGCCGATGCGCCAGCGGTAGTTGTAGAGGACGACGGCGGCGTAGTCCGGATGATCGAAGGCCCGGGCGGTGCGGTCGAAGGTGGCGTCGTCGAAGTCCCAGTGGGGAGAGACGAGCGTCCACACATAGCGGCAGAGCGCGATGCGCTGTTTCGGGTCCTCCATGGCCTTCTTGCCGCGCTCGGTGGCGAAGTACCACTGGTACCACCAGTTGCGCTCCACGGCCGCCGCGGCGGGCTCCAGTTGCGCCTTGAGGTTGGTGATGAGGTAGCCGCTGGTGGAGACCAGAGCCTTGACGCGTTCGGGCCACAGGGCGGCGATGATGTCAGCGGTGCGCGAGCCCCAGTCGAAGCCGGCGAGGACCGCCTTGTCGATTTTCAGGGCGTCCATCAGGGCGATGATGTCGAGGGCGACGGCGGACTGTTCGGCGGTACGGGGAGTGCGGCTGGAGAGGAAGCGGGTGCCGCCGTGACCGCGCAGGTAGGGGACGATGACGCGGTAGCCCGCGTCGGCGAGGAGCGGGGCGACGTCGACGAAGCTGTGGATGTCGTAGGGCCAGCCGTGCAGACACAGGACGACTGGTCCGTGCGCCGGCCCGGCCTCGGCGTAACTGATGCTGAGGGCCCCGGCCTTGACGCGCTTCATCCGGGGGAATGCGGTGTGGGTGCCGGGGCGGACGGCGGGCACGGTCGGCGCGGGGCCATTGCTCGGCCGGGGCCGGGCGGTGGTGGCTGACGCCTGGGCCGGCGGGCCGGAGAGCGAAACGGCTGCCGTTCCGGTGCCCAGCCCCACGGCCTTGCTGAAGGTACGCCTGTTGATCATCTCAAACCCTCCGTGATGTGCGGCCCGGATCGGCGACACACGCACTCTCGCCGACGGCGACTTGGGACACATCAGTCGCATGACGGTGCCGCGGGGCGACATCGTCGCGGGGGCGGGGCGCCCCGATCCCGTGAGCGCAGTCATTCGACTGAGGTGTTTCGCATCGGGTTGCGAGTCCAGCCTGGTCAGAGCCGTGCGTCAGCGCGGTGGACGGAAGCGCGGAGGTGGGCGACGCCCAGGTCGATCGCGGCCTCCAGGTGGGCGAGGCCGCCCGTGGTCATGAGGATCAGTACGCCGCCCTGGATACCGGCCAGGAGGGCCGCGGCCTCGCGATCGGCGTCGAGCCCGGGCTCGATCTCGTCGTTGCCCTGCATGTGGCGGATCCCCGCGGCGAGTTCCCGCTGCCACCGGCCGAGCAGTTCGCCAGCCACGGCCCGGGTGGCATCGGTGGCCCCGCCCAGGTGGGCGAGCGCCGCGTGGAGGGGGCAGTTGCTGCCCTGCGCGCGGTAGCGGGCGACGACCTTGTCGCGCCACTCCTGCCAGGCCGCCCAGGAGGTGAGGGAGCCGAGCTCCGGCTGCTGTTCGTCGATCACCCTCGACGCCTCGTGCCGGGCCACGGCGAGGAGCAGTTCATCCTTCCCTTCGGGGAAGTAGTGGAAGAGCTGGCTCTTACTGGTCGCCGTGCGGGCCATGACGTCCTCAAGGCGCACCGCGAACACGCCCTGTTCGCGGATCTGGTCGGCGGCGCCCTCGATGATGCGCTGCCTGGTCGCGGTGCCCTTGCGGGTCAGCGGCATGAGTCCTCCCGGCGCGAGCTGTTGTGTTCCCTGCAAGTTGCGCTTTATTCAAGTGGGTCGGGCGCGGCGCGCGAGGGCCGCTCCGGGTGACGGTTCGTCAGGGCAGGAGCAGCAGTTTCCCGGTGGTGCGACGCGACTCCAGGTCCGCGTGGGCGCGGGCCGCGTCCGCGAGCGGGTAGCGGCCGGTGACGCGCGGGACGAGCCGCCCCGCCAGGGCCAGGTCGAACAGCTCCCCGGTCCGCCGCAGCAGGGCCTCGCGGGTGGCGACGTGGTGGTGCACCACGGGGTAGGTCAGCAGGATGCTGTTGGGCAGGTCGGTGGGGCGCAGCGTGGGGACGCCCATGAAGGGGCCGTAATAGGCGTGCACCCCGTGCGGGCGCAGGGCCAGCTGGGAGGAGCGGAACGTCCCGGCGCCGCCACCGTCGTAGACCACGTCGGCGCCCTTGCCGCCGGTCAACTCCCTGACCTGCTCCTCGAAGCCGCCGCCGGAGTGGACCAGAACGTGGTCGGCACCGGCCTCCTTCGCTGTCGGCGCCTTCTCCTCGCGGGAGACCAGGCCGATCACCCGGCCGCCGCGCGCCTTGATCAGCTGCGTGAGCAACTGGCCCACGCCGCCCGCCGCGGCGTGCACCACGGCGGTGTCGCCCGGGCCGATCGGGTAGGTCTCGGTGCTCAGGTGGCTGGCGGTGAGGCCCTGCATCATCACGGCCGCAGCGGTCTCGTCGCTGATACCGTCCGGCACCTTGACGAGCGAATCCGCCGGGACGGCGAGCAGCTCGGCGTAGCTGCCCGGGTGGTAGAACCAGGCCACCCGGTCACCGGCGGCCAGGTCCCGCACCCCCTCGCCGACGGCGGTGACGTAGCCCATCCCCTCCACGCCGAGGATCACGGGCGCCGCCCAGCCGGGGCCGCCCTCGGCGCGGGCGCCGACGTCCATGTAGTTCACGCCGGCGGTACCCAGCCGCACCAGCGCCTCGCCAGGGCCGGGTGACGGGTCGGGCAGCTCGGTCCAGCGCATGACCTCGGGGCCGCCGTGCTCCTCGATGCGGATCGCATGCATGGGTGACACCTCTCTGCCGGTGGGGCGCGTGTTGCGGGAACGGCAGCACCGTAGGTCGCCAAAAATGGACCAGCAAGTCCAAACTCTGGTGTGCGCACGGTAGTTGATCGGCCTACGTCGGCGGCGTACCCATCGATCCGTATGAAGGCCCGGCTCCGGGTGGCCCGCCGCTCCGCGCCATGAGGGAGCGCCCCGGCATACGGAGTGGCTGAATGGTGTGGGTGCTCTCGCGCACAGCGGCGTCGTACATCTGCGGGAGGTCCGTCGGCCAACGGGACATGCTTTCCTCGTTGTTCCGTTCGCCCTGCCATCTCCCTCAAGAGTTCCCTGGCCACAGCGGGTGTGCGCAGCACCGCCCGGCCCGCACTGCCGTGCGACCCCGCGGTCCTCGCATCCATCGAGTGCAAGGCCGGTCGGCCAACCCAACGTCTCGAGGGCGTCAGCGACCGTACACTCCCAGCCATTCGTCGGGACGAAGGCAAGGGCCGCAACGCCATCACCGTGACCGGGACAGGGGATGCCACCCATGAAGGAAATGCAAGGGATCAGGATCACGACCGGCAATCGCGAGACGGGCGCGAAGGCACCCGTTGATGCCCTCCGGCCCTCCAAAGAGGCGCTGAGCTCGAAGAAGGAGATCCTCCCGATCCTGACGCGGCCCGATCAGCCGACGAAGGGGATCCTCCCCATCCACACGCGGCCGGACCAGCGGGGCTGAGGCGTTCGGTCCCGGTCTCGGGGAGCCGCACGGCAGCGTGAGGGGGCGTGGGGTGGCGGTGTTCGAGGCGCTGGAGCCGGACGATCCGCGGCACATAGGGCGCTACCGGCTCGCGGCACGGATCGGCGCCGGAGGGATGGGCCGGGTGTATCTGGCGCGCTCGCCCGGCGAGCGGCTGTTCGCGGTGAAGGTGGTCCGCCCGGATCTGGCCCAGGACGGTGACTTCCGGCGCCGCTTCACCCGTGAGGTGGCCGCCGCGCGGCGGGTCAGCGGGGCCTTCACCGCGGGCGTGGTCGACGCCGACCCGCAGGGTTCGCCGCCCTGGCTGGCCACCGTCTACGTCCCAGGCGTTTCCCTGGACGAGGCGGTCGCTGGATGCGGCCCCTGGCCTGCCCGGCCGGTCTTCGCGCTCGGCGCCGGTCTTGCCGAGGCCCTGGAGGCCATCCACTCCGCGGGCATCGTCCACCGCGACCTGAAGCCCTCCAACGTGCTCCTCGCCGCCGACGGCCCGCGAGTGATCGACTTCGGGATCTCCGCCGCGAGCGAGGCCAGCGCGCTGACCCGTACCGGGATGGTGATCGGCACTCCCGGCTTCATGTCCCCCGAGCAGCTCACCGGCCGCCCCGTCGGACCGGCCAGCGACGTCTTCGCCCTCGGCGCCGTCCTGGCGTACACCGCCACCGGCACCGGCCCGTTCGGCTCCGGCGCTCCGCTCGCGCTGCACTACCGCGCCGTGCACGAACAGCCCGACCTGGCTCCCCTGCCGCCCGAACTGCGCGCCGTGGTGGCCGCCTGCCTGGCCAAGCAGCCCGACCGGCGTCCCGCCGTGGCCGCTCTGCTCGACCTGTTGGCCGCCGCGGGCGGCGCGGGCGGCGCGGGCAGGGCGACGGCCGCCGCCTCACTGCTGCTCACCGAGCCCGGCTGGATGCCCGACCAGGTCGCCCGACTCATCCGGGAACACGCCGTGCGCACCTCGCCCTCCGTGACGCCCATGCCCACGCCGACCTGGGCCAACATCGGCGCCACCGCCCCACCGGGCCCGTCCCCCTCACCCTCCGTCGAGCCGTCCGTCGAACCGTCCGTCGGGCCCTCCGTCGATCCGTCCGCCGAACCACCGGCCCCTCCCACCGCCCCCGCGGCACGCAAGCTGCACCGCGTCCCCACGCAGCGCGGACGACAACCCGCCCCGGCCTCCGCTCCCGACCCACCTCGTACGACTCGCAGCCGCCGTCCCGGGCTGCGTCTCGTCGCGCTGGGGGCAGCCCTGCTCCTCGTCCTCGTCTCCGGCCTGTACCTGCTGGAGCGCAAGCCCTGGTCACACGGTGCGGAAGCCCGCTCCGTCACCCGGCCCGGCTGTGACGGCAGCGCCTACCCGGTCTCCTGGACCAGGGCGGGCAGCACCTTGGCCTGCTCATCGGACGGGACCACGCTGCGCAAGCTCCGGAGCTCGAACGGCCGGATCGCCGAGAACAACGGCGAGCTCCAGTTCCGCCTGAGCGACGCCCCCTTCCCGCGCCACTACGAACTGTCGGTCGACGTCACCGGGCTCACCGAAGCGGACCCGACCGCAGAAGGCGGCTGCGCCGGATTCGCCACCCACACGGGCGGCGCCGGAACGACCTTCGAAGAGCTGGCGGTCTGCCCGATCACCGCCGACAAGGGAAAGATCGGCGTGGTCAAGGTCCTCAACGGCACCGAGATCGACCGCGAGGAGAAGGATCTGCCGCGCGGCGGCGCCCCCTACCGTTTGACGGCCGACGTGACGGCGAGCACGGTCACGTTCTCCGTGGCGGCCGCCAGTGGTGAGTCCAGCACCATCCAGACGGCCACGGTCGCCTCGACCACCAGCTACATCGGTCTCACCGTTTTCTGGAAGACCGCCGGCGCCCGCGCCACCTTTTCGAACTTCCGCTACCAGCCCCGGTGACCGCCGCCCTTGCGCGGCGTCGTCGCGTCGTGGCGCGGGAGCTCGAAGCCGACCTCCGCGCCGCCGTCCGCGGGGCTCGTGGCGAAGACGGTGCCGTCGTCGGCCGTGATGAGGTCGTGGACGATGGCGAGGCCGAGGCCGGAGCCGGGCACTGACTGGGTGCGGGGGCCGCGGTAGAAGCGGTCGAAGACGGCCTGTTGTTCGGCGGGGTCGATGCCGGGGCCGTGGTCGCGTACGGTCACGCGGCTGCCGTCGATGTGGAGGGTGATGGGTGCGGGGGCGTCGCTGAACTTCACGGCGTTGCCGAGGACGTTGTCGATGCAGCGTTGCAGGGCGCGGGGCCTGGCCCGTACGGGGACGGGGTGCGTGCTCGTGACGGAGATGGTGCGGCCGGTGCGCTGGCGGAAGCGGTGCGCGCTGTCCTCGGCCGCCGTGAGCAGGTCGACGCGGGCGGGTTCTTCCTCGGTGGAGCGGTCGGTGGCGAGGTCGACGAGTTCGCGCACGAGGTCGTCGAGGGCCGCGGTCTCGGTGACCAGGGTGGTGAGGATCTGTTCCTCGTCCTTCGGATCGAGTCTGCCGCGGGCCCGTTGCAGGAGTTCGACACTGCCGCGTATCGAGGTCAGCGGGGTGCGCAGTTCGTGGCTCGCGTCCTGGACGAGTTGCTGCTGCTGGGCGCGGGAGCGGCGCAGTGCGGTGAGCATGGTGTCGAAGCTGCGGGTCAGTCGGCCGATCTCGTCGGCACCGGCGGGCGGCAGGGGCGTGGCCAGGTCCTGGGTGGCGGTGATGCGCCCGGTGGCACTGGCCAGGCGGCGGACCGGGCGCAGGATGCGGCCCAGGACGATCCAGCTCAGTACGGCGGACAGGCCCGTCGCGGCCACGGTGGTCCAGGGGACACGCCACAGGAAGGCGTTCTCGACGCGTGCGACGCCTTGGTAGTGCTGTCCGACCATGACCGCTCCCCCGTCGGGCAGGGGCTTGGTCAGCACGCCGTACTCACGGCCGGAGACGACCACGTCCTCACGGCTGCTCCCGGTGCCGGTACGGGCCACGCGGCGGGCCGGGTCCGAGACGGGCAGGCGGTCGGGGCCGGGGCTCAGGGGGCGCACGGTGCCGTTGGGGAGCAGCAGTTGTTCGGTCATGTCAGCGCGTGCCGGTGGCTTGCGGGAGGCGCTCAACAGGGTGGTGACCATGTCGGCGCGGTCCTCGAGGCCGCGTTCGAGCTCGTCGGCGACGAGGTCGCTGACGTTGCGGTACGACGCGGCGACGCTGACGGTGATGGCGAACACGGCCGCCGCGACGACCACGAGCGTGACCTTCGTACGCAGGGTCAAGCGGGACAGCCGTGACAGCCGTGTCAAGGGGCCTGCCATCACGCCGGCCGGACGGTGTAGCCGACGTTGCGCACGGTGTGGATCAGGCGCGGGGCTCCGTCGTGTTCGGTCTTGCGCCGCAGATAGCCGATGTAGACGTCGAGGGAGCGGGACGCGGTGTCGAAGTCGTAGCCCCATATGCGCTCGTAGATCTGGGTGCGGGTGAGGACGACACCGGGGTTGCTCAACAGCAGTTCCAGGACGTCGAACTCGGTCTTGGTCAGGTCCAGGAGCCGTGGTCCGCGATGCGCCCGGCGGGTGGCGGGGTCGAGGGTGAGGTCGGCGACGGCCAGGACCTCGGCGGTGTCCTCGGGAGGCGCGGTGCGGCGCAGCAACGCACGGATGCGCGCCAGGAGTTCCTCGGTGGCGAACGGCTTGGACACGTAGTCGTCGGCGCCCGCGTCCAGGCCTGCGACGCGGTCCCCGATCTGGTCGCGCGCGGTGAGGACGAGGAGGGGCAGCCGGTCACCGCGCCTGCGCACCATCCGGCACAGCGCAAGGCCGTCCAGGCCCGGCATGGCCACGTCCACCACCGCCAGGTCGGGACTCTCCTCCTCGATCAGGCCGAGGGCCCGCAGCCCGTCGGAGGCCAGCCGGACCCGGTAGCCCTCGAAGCGCAGCAGTTGGTCGAGGGTGCTGCGCACACCGGGATCGTCCTCGACGACCAGGACCGTGCGACGGTGCTCATGTACCTCAGTCATGAGGTCATCTTCGCTGGTGGGGGACGTGGTCAGGGAGCTGGGGCGGGGATCGCCGACGTCGACGCGGTCGCCCGCGAGTCCGGCCCTTCGGGACCGGGGACGGCCGGTCAGGCCCCTTCGTGTCGGCGGGCCCGGTCGGCGTGCCCAGAAGCGCGCCGGTCAGCCCGAGCAGCTGCGGGCGCAGGGTGCATGAGTACCGGATCGGACGTCAGCTCCCAGCGCACCGGCATCGGCCCCCACCGCTCCGGCGAGCGGATGTGTTCCTCTTCCCGCCGCTGGTCGGCCACCATGCCCGCGAGCAGTTCCCTGGCCCGGGGCCACCGGAGCGGGTGCGGCCGCGAGCACGGCGAGAACGGCCGCACCGACCAGGAACAAGGCCTTACGCCCCCCGCGGCATGCCAGGGCCGAAATCCCCCGACATGCTGCCAGTGTGGCGGCACACCACAGGTCGGCGGGCGGGAATCCCGGCGTTCCCCCTCCGGCGCCACCGAGCGGGAATCAGCGCGCGACCGAGCGGAATCAGCGTGATCCAAAACGCCACGAAGTGGACCTTCCAGGACCGGTTGACCAGGGTCACCCGAAGTCCTACATTCTGGTCATCGACGCGACCACAGAGGGACGCGCACCATCGCGGTTTTCAGGGGGACGACGCGATGCACTGGTACTTCGACGTGCTCAAGAAATACGCCGTGTTCAACGGGCGCGCGCGGCGCAAGGAATACTGGATGTTCACGCTGATCAGCTCGATCATCACGGTCGTGCTCGCGCTCGTCGACATCGCGCTCGGCACCGGCCTGGTCATCCAGGCGATCTACAGTCTGGCGGTACTCCTGCCGAGCATCGCCGTCGGCGTACGGCGGCTGCACGACACCAACCGCCAGGGCTGGTGGCTGCTGCTGTTCCTGATCCCGGTCATCGGCGCGATCATCCTGATCGTGATGCTCGCCACCGACAGCAAGCCGCACAACGCGTACGGGCCGAACCCCAAGGAGTCCGCGCCCGTCTACTGATCGGCCGTCAGGGCCTGGGCGAGCACGGCGGCCTCGCCGGGGCCGCGGCTCTTGAGCGCCGCCGGGACCCCTCCCACGCCCGCGGGCCTACGGTCGTGCTCCATGTCGAGCACGCTCGAAGGCGGACGGATGGGCTGGTTCAAGCGACGTCGGTCCCGTGACAGCGGACCGATACTGATCCACGCGACGGAGGCCGCGGCCGACGCGGCCATGGAGAGGGCCGCGGCGGCGGGCCTCGAACCCGGCGACGGCAGCCTCAGGGCGGGCGACGCACGCTGTCTCGTCCTGCGGGGCAGCGACGCCGAGAAGGCCAAGCGGTACCTGCTGGACGAGCACGACGTCACCGAGGGGCAGTACCGCATCGTCGTGGAGACTCCCCGCGGCAACTGGGGCAGGGACATCGACGGCCTGTATCTGGAGCGGCTGCTGCCGTGGCAGCTGGACACCACGGCAGCAGAGTGCTCAGGCGTCGTCGTCTCCGTCATGAACGCGGCCGGGGTCATCGCGGCCGCGCGCGGACGGGGGGACAACTTCCTCGTCACGGTTCGGTGCGGGACATGTGCCCACGAGTGGTACGACGGCCTGCGCTACCGCAGCGTCACGGCGGTGCGCTGTCCGTCGTGCGCGGCGGTCAATCGGGTCGACAGCCACGGCATCATCGTCGCCGACCTCTGACGCGCGGTGCCGCATGCGACCTGATGCGCAGTGCCGTACGAGGCAGAAGGGTCTGCCTCATCGGGAGGTGCCGGTCCCCACCGACGGCAGGTAGCGCGGCGCCCGCCAGGCGTGCAGGCGCCGCTCCACCGCCGCTCCCAGCGACAGGAGCTTGCCGTCCTGGTGGTTGCCCGCGATCAGGAGCAGGCCCACGGGCAGCTCCTGCACGGAACCGGCGGGTACCGACAGGGACGGGTAGCCGGACACGGCCGCGGGCGTGGAGGACGGGATCACGTCGTTGTCGCCGCGCGCGCAGTCCGTCGTCCAGGCGGGCGGGTTCGTCGGCGCGGCGATGGCGTCCAACCGGTGGGTGGCCATGGTCTCGTCGATGGACCGCCGGGACAGGTCCTTCAGCTCGGCCCGCATCGCCCGGTACGCGGGGTCGGTGGTGGGCGGGGCGGCCAGGGCCTGCTCGAACAGCTCCTGGCCCGCGAAGCAGGTCTGCTCCGCGGGGTGGGTGCGGTTGAACTCGATCAGCTCGGCGAGGTTCCGCGGCCCCTTGCGGGTGGCGAGGTAGGCGTCGATGTCCCGGTGGAACTCGCTCAGGAGCGCCGGGAATTCGAGTGCGGCGAGCCGCTCCTGATACGGGGGCGTCACCTCGACGACCTCGGCTCCCGCGCCGCGCAGCTCCTTCGCGGTACGGGTCATGACGGCGTCCACCTCCGGGCCGAGCGAGGGCAGCCGCCACAGACCGATCCGCTTGCCGCGCAGGCCTCCGGGACGGATCAGGTCGCCCGGGGCCGCGGCGGACGTGCCGGAACGGGAGCCCCCGCTGAGGACCGCGAGGGTGAGCGCCGTGTCGGTCACGTTGCGCGCCATGGGCCCCGCGGTGTCCTGCTCCGCGGAGATCGGGACCACGCCGGACTGGCTGACCAGGCCCAGGCTGGGCTTGTGGCCGACCACTCCGTTCATCCCGGCCGGGCACACGATGGAGCCGTCCGTCTCGGTGCCGATCGCCACCTGCGACAGCGACGCGGCCAGGGCGGCGGCCGACCCGGAGGACGACCCGCACGGATTGCGGTCGAGGACGTAGGGGTTGTGGGTCTGGCCGCCCACCGCCGACCACCCCGATGTCGGCTTCGCCGCGCGGAAGTTGGCCCACTCGGACAGGTTGGTCTTGCCGAGGATCACCGCGCCCGCCTTGCGCAGCCGGGTCACCAGGACGGCGTCGGTGTCCGGCGGGCTGCTGGCCAGGGCGAGGGATCCGGCGGTCGTGGGCAGGCCGCGGGTGTTCACGTTGTCCTTGATGAGAACGGGGATGCCGTCGAGCGGGCCACGGGTGCGGCCCTGCCGGTGCCTGACGTCGCTGGCGGCCGCCTGCCGCAGGGCCGTCGGGTCGGTGCGCAGCACCGCGTTGATCTTCGGGTCGACGGTCTTGATCCGCCCCAGGTAGGCGGACGTCAGCGCCGACGACGTCAGCGAACCGTCCGCCATGCGGGCCTGTAACTCCGGGATCGTCACGGTGTCGAGATCGACCCCGAGCCTGGCGGACGAGCCCGTCGCGGGCGGCGAACTGCCCCCGGGACCGGCGGTATCAGCGGCTTGAGCAGGCAGTTGCGGTACGCCCGCACAGAGAGCGCCCACGACCAGGGTGGCGGTCAGCGCGGCCACGTTCCTCTTTCTCATGGTCTTCATGGTCTTCATGCTCCTCATGCTCCTCATGAGGACCAGCCGACTACACGCCTTCACCCGGCGCAAGAGCCCCGCACGCTGCCGAGGCACGCCGGGTGGCGCGGCGCCCCCTACTTCACCTCGGTGAGCTGTCCAGTCGTGATGTCGAAGACGAAGCCGCGGACGGAATCGGTGTGCGGCACGAACGGGCTCGCGGTGATGCGCCGCACGGACTGGCGAACGTCCTCCTCGACGTCGGAGAACGCCTCGGCCGCCCAGGGCGGGCGGAGCCCGGTCTCCTCCTGGATCTGCCGTTTGAAGTCGTCGTCGGTGAACGTGAGCATGCCGCAGTCCGTGTGGTGGATCAGAATGATCTCCCTGGTCCCCAGGAGGCGTTGGCTGATGGCCAGGGAGCGGATCTCGTCGTCGGTGACCGCCCCGCCCGCGTTGCGGATGACATGGGCCTCGCCCTCCTTGAGTCCGAGGACCGCGTACACGTTGAGGCGGGCGTCCATGCAGGCGACGACCGCCACGTGCCGGGAGGGCGGGAGGGGCAGCGGCCCGGGGAACGACGCGGCGTACGCGGTGTTGTTGGCCAGATACTCGTCGGTCACGGACATGATGCCCTCGCCTTCTGAGCCCCGGGCGGCCCGGTGCCTGTCGCTCGGCACCGTAGCGACGGGCACCACCGCGAGGAAGGGCCGGGCCCACTTGGCCATGGGACCGCAACATGGCAGCAACGCAAGACCCGCCCCGCAGGGGGGCGCGCGGGCCCGCTGACCTGACCCCAGTCGGCCGCCACCCGCACGGTCCCGGCAGCTCCGGTGCAGAGCTAGGGCTTCCGCGCCACCGCCCCGTACATCGCGATGTCCTCGTCCTTGATGCCCTGCTCGCCCGTGCCGTCCGGGTGCCACTTGTGGACCTGGACGATGCCGGGCTCGACCAGGTCGAGGCCGTCGAAGAAGCGCTCCGCCTCGGGCAGGGTGCGCAGCCTCATGGGCATGTTGCGGGCCGCGTACTCGCGCGCCACCCGGCCCACCTCGTCCGGTGCGAAGTCGGCCGTGCCGATGGACATCGCCAGGTAGCTGCCCGACGGCAACGGTTCGAGGAGGCGGCGGACGATGCCGGGGGCGTCGTCCTCGTCCAGGACGAAGTGCACGATCGCGATGACGGTGAGGGCGACCGGCCGGCCGAGGTCGAGGGTGTCGCGCAGTTCGGGGGCGCCCAGGATCGTGGCGGGGTCCAGCATGTCCGCCTCGATGTACGAGGTCATCCCCTGCGTGGTGCTGGCGAGCAGGCCCTGGGAGAGGGTGAGGACGATGGGGTCGTTGTCCACGTACACGACGCGGGAGTCGGGGGCGACGCCCTGGGCGATCTCGTGGAGGTTCGGTGAGGTCGGGATGCCGGTGCCGATGTCGAGGAACTGGCGTATCCCGGCCTCCTCGGCCAGGTAGCGGACGGCGCGGTTCATGAAGTCGCGGTTGGCGCGCATGTGGACCGGCAGCGCGGGCCACTCCTTGCTCATGGCGTCGCCCGCCGCCCGGTCCGCGGGGTAGTAGTCCTTCCCGCCGAGGATGTAGTCGTAGATGCGCGCGGAATGCGCGTTGTCGGTGTCGATCCGGTCAGCCGGCCATCCGTTGTCGTGCAACGCGGCCCCTCCTGTCAGGTTGTCGGGTCGATCTCGGGTCGATCTCGGGTCGTCCTCGAGAAGTCCGTAAGAAGTCCGTGGGCGCCCGGTCAGCAGAGGAAGTCGGCGTCGCCGGCCTTCACGCCCGCGAGGAAGCGGGCGATCTCGCTTCGGGGGAAGACCAGGGCGGGGCCGTCGGGGTCGGTCGACTGGCGCAGCGCGACGCTCCCGTCGGGCAGTCTCTTCGCTTCGACGCAGGCGCCGCCCGCGTCGTCGCTCCACGGCTTCAGCCAGCCTTGTGCGCCCAGGTCCCGGGAGGGCGTGCCGTTGTCCAGGGGGTCGTGCACTCACAGCTCCTTGCGGATCGCGCCGAGCAGCGCCTCGGTCTTCTTGACGGGTGCCGACTGGGCGCCCAACCGGTCCAGGGCCTCGCGGTACACCACCACGTCGTCGTCCTTGTCGAGGTAGACCGCACCGACGAGGCCGTTGAGGTAGACGATGTCCGGCAGCTCGGGGGCCTTGAACCGGAAGATGTGGAAGGCCCCGGCCCGCATGGCCGGGTGCGGGCCGTTCGTGAACGGCATGATCTGCAGGGTCACGTGCGGGAGCGCGGTGACCGCGATCAGGTGGTCGATCTGGCCGCGCATCACCGCGCTGCCGCCGACCGGCCATCTCAGCACCGTCTCGTCCATCACGACCCACAGGTGCGGCGGGGACGGGCGGGAGAGCAGCTCCTGGCGCTGCATCCGCAGGGCCACCCGGCGCTCGGTGGCGTCGGCCGGGGCGTGCGGGTTTCCGGCGCTGAGCAGGGCGCGCGCGTAGTCCTCCGTCTGCAGCAGTCCGTGCACGAACTGCGCCTCGTAGGCACGGATCTGGAGCGCAGCCTGCTCCAGGCTCAGATACGCGGCGAACCAGTCCGGCATCACATCGCGGTACGTGTGCCACCAGCCGCGCTTGTTGGCCTCGCGGACCGACTGCAGGAACGTGTCGATCTCGTGCTGGTCCCCGATGCCGTACGTCCGCAGGAGCTTCTCGACGTCGGCGAGGCGCAGCCGGGCCACCTTGGCGGCCTCCAGCCGCCTGATCGTCGAGTGGCTGACGCCGATCGCCTCGCCCGCCTGCTCGAAGGTCAGGCCGGCCCGGGTCCGCAGCTCTTCGAGCTGCTTGCCGAGGATCATGCGCAGGACCGTGGGGGCGCCGCCCCATGCCGTCTCCGCCGTCATGCCCCACCTCCTCGCTCCTGGTGCCGAGTTCACGGCACCACGCTCTGCCACCGTTCTGCCGCGCTTCCGGCGTTGAGATCGCAGTCTGTCACGATCATCACCCGACAACGACAGTATGCGCGTCACACTTTGCAATTTTCATCTCGGCGGTTGCATATCGATCGTCACAGGTGCCACAGTGGGATCACCTCCACTTCGAACGTCAAATGACCGCTGGCGTTGGGCAGTTGGGGTGCGACGAAAGGCGATCGACGTGGTTTCCCCCGCCCATCCCACGCCTTCAGACCTCACGCCGAGGCGAGCGCTCACGCGCCGGGCCGCCTTCGAGCTGCCGGCGATCGCCTCCTCGGTGCGCGAGGCACGCGACCAGGCGCGCATGCTGCTCGACGAGTGGGGGTTCTCCGCCGACGTGGGCGATGACGTCCTGCTCGTCGTCTCCGAGCTGGTCACCAACGTGATCACGCACACGTCCAGTCAGTGGGTGCTCTTCCGCCTGTACGCCGACGGGCGCCGCGTCCGCGTGGAGGTCGAGGACCAGGACCAGAGGGAGGCGGTGCCCGAGCGGCAGGCGCCGGATCTCTACAGTCAGTGCGGACGCGGTCTTGTGCTGGTGGACGCGCTGGCCCATGAATGGGGCGTGACGAGCGCGACGCGCGGCCCCGGCCACCTCGTGTGGGCCGAACTACGCCCGGACGGACCCCCGTAGCCCTCCCCCGTTCCAGGCGCCGCGGGCCCGGCCTGAACCGAAGGACACGACATAGCGCGGCGGGCTTCAGCAGGGGACTCCTCAGAGGGCGATGAGGCCCGCCGGGGTCACCGTGAAGCCGCACGCGTCGAAGTAGAACGCCCGCAGGTCGTCGTCGAAGTCGACGTGCAGCCACTCGCAGCCCGCCGCCCGGGAGTGCCGTGCGGCCTCGGCGACGAGTTCGGTACCGACGCCCGCGCGCCGGTGGGCCTGTGCGACGAGCGTGTCGAGGAGGAAGGCGTGCACTCCCCCGTCCCACGCCACGTTCACAAAACCGACCAGGTCGCCCTCGTCGTACGCGCACACCCAGCCCAGACTGTGGTCGCGCACCTGGGTCCGCCAGTCGATGTCGAGGATCCGGTGCTTGAACCCTTGCGCGTGCAGGGCGTTGAGGGTCGCGTTGTCGAAGTCTCCCCGCCATGCGTACGTGATCGTCATGGCGCGAGCGTAGCCGGGGCGCCGCGCGCGGGCTGCCGTGTCACTTCCGGCAAACCCGCCCCAAAAGCATATTGACTCCCCAACAGCTTCGGCGGACAGTATCGATGAACGGCTTGTCATGCCCTTGTCCACACCCGTCAGGCAAGAGGTGAGCCTTGTTCTACCGCCGACCACGAAGCCGTAAGCCCCTACGCCGACGTACCAGAACGACCCGTGTCCACGCGCGCCGGTTCGGTATCGCCGCCGCGGTGACCGGCCTCGTCGCATCCGTCTTCGCCGCCGGGCCCGCCCGGGCGACCCCCGAGCCCACCGGCCGGCCGCCCCAGTCCCCCCTCGTCCAGCCGATCGACCCGCAGAACTGGCAGAACCCCGACGACATGACCTGGGCCGACCACCGGTCCGTGCCCGGCACCGACTGGGCCAACCCCGACGTCAAGCCCACCAAGCGCACCTTCAAGGGCGCCCTGGTCCTGCTCGACTACCCCGACGAGGAGTTCACGGTCAGCAAACCGGCCGGTTCCAGCCTCTTCGGCAACCCCCAGGTGGGCGCGTCCGACATACCGCGCAGCCAACTCCCGTCCTTCTACCGCGACTTCCTCAACAAGCCGGGAAAGCTCAACCGCGGCCACACCATCAACGAGTACTGGATGGAGGACTCCGGCGGCCGCATCGGCGTCGACCTGACCGCCTTCGGCGTCTACCGCATGCCGTTCAAGTCCTTCCAGTACGGCATCGAACCCCAGATGAACCCCGGCGCCTGCCCGCGCGGCAGCACCTGCGGCAAGGACATCCGCGCCGACGGCAAGGCCGCCTGGACCGCCGACGTGGGCGGCGGCGAGACCGCGAAGTACGACTTCGTCTTCTTCCTCACCGCCGGTCAGGACGAGTCCGGCGTGTGGCAGGAGTTCGGCCAGATGAAGTTCGCCTCGCCGCAGGCCGTGCCGGGGGCCTGGGGGCCGCCCGCGCCGATCGCGTCCGGCGGCAACTCCGCGAACACCCGCTATGTGCCGTGGACGTCCTGGGCGGCCGCGGCCCGCATCTGGCCCAACGCGACGGCCGGTTCGTCCACCCAGGCCGAGAGCTCCGGGATGGGCGTGTACGCCCATGAGCTCAGCCACATCCTGGGCATAGGCGACAACTACAACAACCCGTACGGCAAGCCGCTGCGCCGCGCGTACACCGGCATCTGGAGCATGCTCTCGCGCGGCTCCTTCAACGGTCCCGGCGGTCCGCACACCCGCTGGCACATACCGGCCACCGGTGGCGGCTCGATGGGCTCCCAGCACGTCCTGCGCGACAAGCTGAAGCTCGGCATCGTCGACGAGAAGAACGTGCTGCGCCTCGACCGCGACGCGCTCAAGGACTCCGGCACGGTCGTCGCCCGCGTCACCGCACGCTCGGCGCCGCCCGGCGACAAGGGCCTCAGCGGCGTCAACATCTCCATGAGCCGCGACCTGTCCCCGTCCTGCGACACCAGCACCGATCCGCTGTGCGACGGCGGCGGCTACAACAACTACACCGTCGAAGTCGTCGACCGCATGGGCATGGACTCCTTCACCCCGGACCACGGCGTCCTCCTGTCCAAGACCAAGAACCAGGACCAGGCCCCCTTCGCGTGGGTGATCGACTCCCACCCCGAAGACATCGACATGACGGACTTCAAGCGCCCCGACGGCACCCTGCAGAAGATCACCATGGGTGACTACCGACAGCTCAGCGACGCCCTCATGCACGCGGGCGCCGACTCGGGCAGCCAGTACGAGTACACCGATCGCGCCAACCGGCTGCACTTCTACGTCCTCGACGTGCAGCGCGGCCCGAACGGCGTGCTCTCGTACACCCTGGCCGTCAAGTCCCTCGACGGCGCGGGCCCGCAGCGGCGCGGCGTCGCACTCGACCGCGGCTACGCCAAGGGAAGCCCCCAGCAGCGGGCCGTGTGCAGGTTCGACCTCACCAACACCGGGCGCGGGACGCCGCCGCAGTCCGGTCACCCCGAGGACGTCCGGAAGTATCTGTCCTCCGACGTCTACCGACTGACCGCCAAGGCCGCGGGCCGCGGGTGGAGCGCCTGGCTGCCCAACCGCCTCGCCACCACCAAGGCGGGCCACACCACCGAGATCGACGTCGCCGTCAACGCCGAGCGCGGCGCGGACCGGCACGGCCGGGTCCACCTGACGGCCCGCTCGGAGAGCGACCCGGGCAAGACCGCCACCGCCAGCTGCAAGCTGAAGAAGTCCGGCAAGTACTAGCCACTACGGGACGACATGAAGAGGCGGGTCGCGACTTCGACGGTCGCGGCCCGCCTCCGCACATCAAGGCATGGAGAACGTCAGAGCTGGATGGGTTCGTTCGCCCCGTCCTTGGTCTCGATGACCAGGAACGACAGGACGTCGTCGCCGATGTTCCTCAGGTCGTGGAGGTGGTACTGCCCCGCGTCGAAACTAAAGGACTGGGTCTGTCCGCGGACGTAGGAGATCTCGCGGGAGGTGCCGTCGCTCGCGTGCTGGCGGGCGCGGCCGTCCGTGAGGGCTATCCAGGTGTAGTCGAGGACGTGCCGATGGACGGGAACCCGTTCTCCCGGATGGAGAGTTGTCTCCCAGACGCGCAGTGTGTCGGTCTCCTTCAGCAGGGACTGGCCGACGTGGCCGTTGTGGGCGTTGGTGTCGACCTCCTTGTGCAGCTGAGGGCTCCAGCGGTCGAAGGCCTCCGCCACGACCGTGCTGACCAGCGGGGAGGCGGGGCGGGGGGCGTGACCCACGGAATGGATCCTTTCAGAGGGCGTCACAGGGCGGAGGAGAGCGCTTCGAGCAGCGTGTCGTTCGCACGCCGGTTGCCGATGGAGACGCGGCACGTGGCGGGGATGACGTGGCCGGTGTCGGCGACGACGATGCCCGCGCCGCGCAGGTGGTCCATGACGCGCTCGTGCTTGTGGAGCCGGACCAGGAGGAAGTTGGTCTCCGAGGGGAACACCCGGTCCACCGCGGGGTGCTCCGCAAGGGCTGCGGCCATCCGGTCACGTTCGGACCGGATGCGCTGGAGGGCGGCGAGCACCGGTCCCGCGTTGGTGAGCCGGTCCCGCGCGGCGCGCTGCGAGGCGTCGGTGAACCCGAAGGGCACCTGGACCCGCCGCAGCGCCTCGACGATGCCGGGCCGCGCCAGGGCGATGCCGCAGCGCGCACCGGCGAGCCCCCAGGCCTTGGAGAGGGTTCTGAGCACGATGAGGTTGTCGTGCTCCTCGACCAGGCCCGCGTACGACGGGCCCTCGCTGAACTCGACGTAGGCCTCGTCGATCACCACGAGGCCACGGGTGCCGGTGACGAGGGTGTGCACCTGTGCCGGGTCGAGCCTGGTCCCGGCGGGGTTGTTCGGGTCGCACAGGATGGTCACCCGGGGGTCGGCCGCGAGGATCCGCTGGGTGTCGAGCTCGTCGAGGTCGTCGCCGCGCAGCGGCACGTCGACGACGGGCAGGCGCAGGACGCGGGCGAAGTGGGTGTAGAGCGGGAACGTGGGAGGAGTCAGGCAGACGGACTCGCCGGGCGAGGCGAGCGCCGCGAGCAGCAGCATGACGCCGTCCACGGCACCGCTGGTGAACAACACGTGTTCGGTGCTCAGTGCGTCGACGCCGTCGTGGCCGGGGAGCCGCGCGATCGTGGTCAGGTACGTGCGGGCCAGCTCGGTCGTGTCGAGGTGGGGGTAGAGGCTCTCCGTACCGAGGAACGGGTTGGTGTTGCTCGACAGGTCGATCGTGTCGAACCGGGGCTGGCGGCGGAAGCGCGCCGGGCCCGGCACCGGCACCGCCGTGACGGGCGCGGTCGCGAACCGCGACAGCTCCGGCTCCCCCTGCCCGTCCTCCGCGGGTGTGAGGTCCGGGGCGCGCAGCCAGTGGTCGACGGGCACGAACAGATCGGCTCCGACGCGGCGGGCGCGGTCCGCGTCCCCGCGGCCGAGATGGACCCAGTCGAGTCCGGAGCTCCGGGCGTCGGCGTACAGCCGGTACAGGGACGCCTCGTACAGGTCGTCGCGCGCGGCGGGATCGGCGGGGTCGACGGCCTGCGTGAGGTGGTAGAGGCCCCGGCCGTTGTGGGACTCCGTGATCAGGCCGGCCTGGATCACGGTGCCCGCCCGGCGGCGTAGGAACAGCTCGGTGCGGTCCGCGAGGGCGCTCCGGGCCAGGGCGACGAGGGCTCCGGCGTTGTAGGGGTTGTGGTCGCCGCTGTGGCGCCGTGCGTGGAGGTCCACGAAGGCCTCGCGCGCCCACGGGTGCCCGTCCAGATCGGTCAGCCGGACGCGTTCCCAGGTGACCTCGCGGGACAGTGCTTCGTCGTGGCGGCGGAGCTCGCGGAGCCGGTCGTCGCCGACGCGGTTCCGCAGCACGTCGTCCACGTCCCCGGTCAGCCGGACGACGCGCTCGGGGTCGGCGGCGACGGGGACGAGGCCCGCGGTCCGCAGCGTGCGGGAATCATCCGTGCGCCGCACGCCGGGTACGAGGATCTGGTGCACGTCGAGCGCCTCCGCGCAGCGGACCAGCTCGTCGACGGCGTGCGGGGTGGGGACGGGGCTGGTCGGGCTGTACGGGGCCGCGCCGCCGACGAGGGTGGGGCGTTCGCGTACGACGGGATCGAGGGCGGCGAACGCCTCGGCGTCCTGGCCCAGTTGGGCCAGGGAGCACGCGGGTTCGCGGGAGCCGAGGGCGGCGCACCGCACCTGCTGGAGCGCGGCGACGTCCGTGGGCCTGCGCATGCTAGTTCACCTCGCTGTCGACGTGCTTCTCCTCGCCGTCGAGGTGCTTCTCGATGCGGTCGCGGTACTCCTCGAACAGGTCGGCCAGGGTGCGGGCGATGCCGCGCTTCCAGCCCACGGTGCAGTCGCCGATCAGGCTCCGGCGCAGGCGGTTGTCGAACATCGCTGTGGCCCGGCTGTGGTCGCCGCGGTCCAGGCGGGCCGGCACCCCGGTGAGCGCGGACATGTACTCGAGGAGGTCCGTCATGCCGACTTCCTCGTCACCGCCCCAGTTCACCACCTGCGCGGTGGTCCGGGCCGCCGCCCACAACAGCGGGACCTGGCGGACGATGTCATCGGTGTGCAGCGGGTTGCAGTAGTTCTGGCCCTCGCGGGGCACCGCGCACGGCTGCCCCCGGAGCATCTCCTTGAACAGGATGATGGGGACGCCGCCGTGGCCGTACGGACCGTAGGCGATGTTGAGCCGCGCGATCACCGACGGCAGCGCGAGGGTTTCGGCCAGGCCTCGCACCACCCCTTCGACGGCGAACTTGGCGATGGGGTACGTCGGCAGCCAGGGCGTGGCGCCGCCCAAGGGGTCGCTCTCCCGGTAGTGGTGGGTGGGGTCGGTCCGGTCGTAGACCACCCCGGACGACACGTACAGGAACGCCTCCGCCGTGGCGCAGTGCGTCATCAGCTGTGCGGTGCCGACGGAGTTGATGCGCATGGTGCCGTCGAAGTCGCCGCTCTCGCCCCGGTGCACCGCCGAGTGCAGTACGTGGGTGAAGTCGTGCGGCAGCCCGTCCAGGTCACCGTCGGCCATGTCCCAGGTGTAGGTGTGGGCGCCCGCCGCCTCCAGGTCCTTGCGGGCCGCCGGGTCGCCGAAGCGGCCCAGGCACCACACCTCGTTGTCGGGGGCGAGCGCTTCGGCGACGGGCCGGGCGACCTGTCCGGTACCACCGGTGACGAGGATCTTCTTGCCTTGCATGGTCAGCTGCTCCTGGTCGTCGCGGAGAGTGCCTCTGGCTGTGCTTGGCCGAGCGCGCGGTCCAGCTCGCGCCGCAGGGTCGCCTGGAAGGTCTGTACGTGCTGCGGGCTCATCAGGGTGTAGTGCTCGCCGTCGACTTCGATGAACCGGTTGGGGTGGCGCGTGAAGTCGTCCCAGTGCCGCAGCTGGTTGTCCAGCCACTCCTGTTTGGTGCCGCGCAGCGGTGTGCAGTAGAAGACCTGGGCCCGCGCGACCGAACCCGACGGTTCGTAGGTGCGGCCCAGGTGCACCATACTCTGGGCGAGGTGCACCCAGGCGGTGAACCGTTCGACGGTGAGGTCGAGTTCGGTCAGGCGCCGCTTCGGTGCCTGGTCGATGAGGTGGGCCAGCTGGTCGGCTTCGGGCAGCGGGCGGAGCCGGGCGGTGAGGCCCTCGATGTCGGCGGCGGTGATCAGTTCGAGGAACAGCGCCAGGTTGATCGCGCCGTCGGTGAAGGTGATCTCGTTCATGCGGCCGGAGATGCTCGGCGGCAGGTTGAAGACGCCGACGAACTTCACCTCGTCGCCGTCGGCCTCCAGGCGTTTGGCCATCTCGAAGGCGACGGCCCCGCCGTAGGAGTAGCCCGCGACGGCGTACGGCCCGCTGGGCTGCACCCGCCGGATCGCCGCCACATAGGTGGAGACCATCTCGTCGAACGTCCCGAAGTGGGTCTCGCCCTGCCCGAAGCCGCGCGCCCGCAGCGCGTAGAACGGCCGCTCGCCGGTGAAGTACTTGGCGAGGTTGACGAACACGAGCACCTCGCCCAGGCCGGGGTGCACGCAGAACAGCGGTGTGCCGTCCCCGGTGATCTGCAGCGGCACCAGCGGATCGTAGGCGGCGTCCCCACCGGCGCTCTGCCCGGCGGTCAGGCGGCGGGCCAGGCCGACGACGTCCGGAGTCTGCAGGAGCGTCGCCATCGGTACGTCGCTGATGCCGAACGTGGTCTGGATCTCCAGCTTGAGGCGCAGCACGTCCAGGGATGTGCCGCCGAGGTCGAAGAAGCTGGCGGTCGCCGGTACTGTCCCGATGTTCAGTACGCGGCCGTAGATGTCGGCCAGGGCGATCTCGGCGTCCCCCTCCGGTGCCACGTAGACGCCGAGGAAGCGGGTGGTGACCTCGTCGGCCCGGCGGACCGCCTGGTCCAGGTCTCCCGCCTCGACGGCCGTGCGCAGCCGCGTCCGCTGGATCTTGCCCAGGTTGCTGCGGGGTATGAGGTCCTCGGTGACGGGGAGTACCAGCTGGGGCCTGAAGCCCCAGTGCATGACGGTGGAGCTGCGGATCGCCACGAGCGCCCGGTACACCGCGGTGTCGTCGTCGGCGTCGCCGGACGGCACGAAGGCGACGGCGAGCTGTTCGGAGTCGGCGCCGTCGGGCCGGACCGGGAACGCCGCGATCTGGCCGCGCCGCACGTCGTCCAGTTCGTCGAGGACCGCTTCCAGATCGTGGCTGTAGTAGTTGACGCCGTTGACGATGATGGAGTCCTTGGTACGGCCGACCAGCGTCAGCCGGCCGTCGGCGTCCAGGCGGCCCAGGTCGCCGGTGCGGAACCAGCCGTCGGGCGTGAAGGCCTGCGCGGTGGCCTCGTCGTTGCCGAAGTATCCGTCGGTGACCATCGGTCCGTGCAGCTGCACCTCCCCCGGCTCACTGGAGCCGGGGTCGTCGGTGGCCGCGATGACCGTGCCCGCGCCGTCGGTGACGCGGATGCGCAGCCCTCGTACGGGGCGGCCCAGCGGCGGGAACTCGGTGCCCAGGTCGCGGGTGGCGAAGTCGCGGTTGAAGACGCTGCCCGCGCAGGTCTCGGTCATCCCGAACGCGGGCACGATCACGTCGTCGCGCAGCCCGTAGGGGGCGAGGGCGGCCAGGAAGTCGCGCACGGTGGCGGTGACGGTGGCCTCGCCGCCGGAGATGATGTGCCGTACGTGTGACAGGTCGGCCTCGTGCGGCGCGGGCGGCCGCTGGGCGAGTGCCTGATTGAGCTGCCCGAAGAGGAAGTTCGGGGTGAAGGTGACGCGCACCCGGTGCGCGGCGAGCAGTCGCAGGAACTCCACCGGGTCGCCGAGGACCGTCGCCGGTGTGGCCATGACCTGGTCGGCGCCGTTGAGCATCGGCAGCAGGTGGGCCTCGATCGCGGCGATGTGGTCGGTGGAGATCCAGTTCATCGTCGTGTCGGCGGGGCCGAGGTCCAGCGCGCCCGCCTTGCCGGCCTGGGCCGCGAGGAGGTTGGCGTGGGTGAGCCGGACGGCCTTGCTGGATCCGGTGGAGCCGGAGGTGAGCATCAGCAGGGCGAGCTCGTCCGGGGCGGGCTCGTGGCGGTGTCCGGGCCCGGGTGCGGTGTGGCTCAACTCCTCGACGGTGACCGTGCGCAGGCCGATGTCGGGCAGGTCTCCGTAGGAGTCCTTGGACAGGACGACCAGCGGGTCGTCCAGGAGCAGGCGCAGGTGCTCCAACTGCGGCTGCCACCGGGAAGGGTCGGCCGGTGGTGCGACGGGGCACGGGACGAGACCGGCCAGGACGCAGCCCCAGAAGGCGTGGAAGAAGGTCTCGGGTTCATGGGCGGCAATCAGTACGCGGTCGCCCGGGGTGGTGCCGTGGCCGCGCAGCCCTTGAGAAATCCGGCCTGCGCTGTCCCGCAGTTCGGCATAGGGCACAAATGAGCCACCGACGAAGGTGATTCCTCGGGACGCGTCACGGGCCGCGTTCTCCAGCAATTCCGGAAGCGTGGTGGCAGTAACGTTTTCCTGCATGGGGGCGAAGACCTCCGATGGGAAGGGTCGTGGAACGGCCCTCGATTTCCGTCACGGATGGGTAGGAGAGATCGTCAGGAGACGGCGGGAAACGGCGGTGGACGACGGCATTCGTCCTGGCCGGGTCCGCGCGCAGGCGAAGCGGGCGCGCCGAGCAGGCGGGCGCCGTCGCCGATCGTGAGGGAACCGGCTGCCTCAGCCGAGTTCGTTGAAGCGCACGATGTCCTCGATCGTCTTCCGCAGCTTCAGCTCGTCCTGGTCGGACACGATCGCCTGTCCGACACGGCCGTAAGGACCGGCCGGGGTGTCGGGCGACGCCGAATAATCGATCTCATCAAAGGTGAAGTGACGTTCAAAGTCCTGCTGGGTCAGGGGATTTCCACTGGGACGGCGCAGGAGTATGTACCCGTAGAAGCGGTCCGGCACGATGTCGGCCAGGTCGTCGGGCACTCCTTCGCCGAGCGCGAGACTGATCTCGACGTCGAAGAGGTCGACGCCGAACGTGAGTTTGTTGACCTGCGGGGAGAGCGCTCCGGGCAGGCGGATGGCGCACTCGCCGAAGGTCGGTCCGGATTCTTCCGTGAACACCTCGAGATGGAATACGCAATCAGGTGCGCCCAGGCTGCCGAGCGCTTGACGGGCGAGCGCCTCCGTTTCCTCGAAGAGTGCGGCATGGAGCCTCTTGTCCAAGATGTGCGCGGCCAGGATGCCGCCGTGTGCCGCGCTCAGCGGCGACAGGTGGTAGCGGGTCATGGACGACCACCGAAGATCACCTCTGCTCCAGATGCCGTCCATATAGACTTCCGGAGCGTCCACGAAGGACTCGGCGACGACTTCCACGTCCGACCGGCTCGGCAGCACCTTCAGAGCTTGTTCGTACTCTTCCGGGGAGCGGACGATATTCGTCCGGAGAGACCCGGCTCCGGTCGCCGGTTTGATGACGAATACCTCGCCCAGATCCCTCACCAGATCGGCGAAGGACGTGCCCCTGTCGACATAGCGGCAGCGCGCCCGCTTGATCCGGGGCGGCAGCCTGCTCTTCTGAAGGTACTTGTCCCGGAAGTAGAGAGCCGTCTTCGAGTCCGTATTACCCGGTAGGTTCAGCTGCTGTCGCAGACAGGTGGCGCCGAATACGCCCATCTCATGAACGCTGAGCGCCCCTGCCACGTCGTCGAGGCGCGCGGCGAGCACCGCCCTCAGCACCTCCTGGGCGTTCTCCATATCGGTGACACAAGTGAATCGCCGCCCCTCGGGCGGGAGCATCAGGGCCTGCGCTATGTAAAAGGGGTCCAAACCCCTGCGTCGTAGCGAGCGGTCCAGATCGTCCCGGTATCCGATAACAATCATCGTTGACATTCTTGCGTCCCCCGAATTACAGCGTGCCTGATCTGTTCTCGGTAGTGCAGAACTTGCGTCGAATGTTTCGCGATCGGTTACTTTCAGCCAACCTCAATCATTGGCATCGTGCCACACCCATACGGCCCGGGGGACATGCCGAACCAAGATCTTTTGCAGGGTGGCGCGTGACATGGATCACAAGTAAGAGTCTTACTCGAAAAGGAGTGGAGTCATCCGCGGCATTTCTTCCCATGAGGGCGCTTTCGCCGCGCCGGTCATGCCTTCCCGTGCACCCCGCGCCTCCACCTGGCGACGGGGTGCACAGGTAGGGCGAAGTCACCCGGTCATGCGCCCGGAACAGTGGCGCAGTCGGTGCGCGGAGGCGGCGGCGTCGTGTCGCCGGATTCGGCCTCAGCGGTGGTCAGGACCCGGACGTTCAACGTGCACTCGATCTGCTTGACCGTGTGGAACGTGAACAGGTCCTCGATGCCGCCCTGTTGCCGCGGCCCTCCTCCGACCAGCATGCCGACGATCATTGCCCCGTGGACCTGATGCCCGTCGATCACCGTGTCGATCGGCACGAACACCGGCGCCCCCGAATCGGCCGGGAGCGACACGACGGTGCGCTCCTTGACCGCAATGCCCAGGCCCCGTGTACACCGGTGAGGAGGCTTCTTCTCACACTGCACGCCGTTGGTGAGCGAGTACACCTCGACGTCGCACAACAGCTTGGTGGCCTTGCCGCTCACGCACACCTTCTGGCCCACCACCGGCGCGTCGGCCTTCCCCAGAACCCTGCGGGCGACAGGACTGCCCGCCGCGCCGCCGTCCGTCCACAGGGTCGGTGCGTACGTCTGTGGTTTGAGCGGAGTGCCGGTCAGCAGGCCCAAGTCCGCCTTCTCCGTGAAGGACGACTTGGCGAAGGCACCGTACCGGAACTCCCCGGAGGTGGCTTCCGGTCCGGGCTGCCCGTCCGAGCAGTGCCCCGCGGTGACCATGGCGCGTTTGCCGTCCTCCACCCTGCGCACCGCGAAGCCCGACGTGCACACCAGCTCCGTACCGCCACCCACCGCGGTGACGATTTCGGCACCGCCCCGGTGCGGCTGCGGATCGTTCGTGCGGCTCGCCGGGGCGGCGGAGGCGGGCGCGGACCAGGTCAGGGCCATCAGCAGCGCGGTCAGGCAGGCGGCCGAGGTACGTAGTGACATCGTCCCTCCCTACAGCTTGAAGTCGATGCGGCCGAGCAGGCCGACGGCCAGGGCGAAGTAGTCGGCGTGCACCGGGCGCCGGGCCGCGAACACCTGCGTGCCGTTGACCGTGAAGGTGTCGGTGGCCGTGTCCTTGTCGGTGCGGTACAGCTCGTACTCCTGCACCAGAAGCCGGTAGTCGGTGAGGGCCTGCCCGGTGGGGGGCGCGATGCCGCCGCTCCAGGCGAAGCCGGTGCCGTCCTGACGGCAGGTCAGCTCGACGGGGGTGCCGACCTGCTTCCAGTCCATGTCGTCCTCCCCCAGCTGCGCGCGGCTCTGGAGGGTGACGACGACACGGCGGCTCGCGGCCGCGGCGGTCACGCCGGTGCCGCTGATCTCGCCGAGCTCGTTGAACGGCGCCGGTCCCGCGAGGCGCATCGTGAGCTGCTCGCCCTCGCGCCGTCCGGTGAGCGTGCGCGGCGGCACCAGCTGGGCGAACTCCGCGCGCTCCACCTTCGACAGGTGCAGCGGATCGATGGCGTACGGCTGGTAGCGGGCCAGGGCGAGCCGGAGGTACGGGAAGTACGCGGGCCCCGTCGCGGTGCCGAAGTCCAGGTCGATGTCGACGTACCACAGGCGCCGCTCCTGGTGGTACTGCGGTGTGAAGGCCACCGCGTCCACCAGGACCGGTGCCGTGTCGGGGAACTCGGCCAGGTGCAGTCCCGTGACGCGCTTGTCCGCGTTGGGGAAGTGCTCGGCGGCCGGGCGCGGCAGCGTCGTGGTGTCGGCCCAGACCGGGTCCACGCCCCAGCGCGTGGCGAGGGTGTCGGGCAGGTCCGTGCCCGGGTCGATGATCACGGCGAGCATCTCGTCGTCGCCGGAGGAGAACCACGGCCGGTTCAGATACACCCGCAGGCCCGCGGTGCGGCGGCGCTGGGTGACGGTGGCGCGCTCGTGGTCGACGCTCCTCTCGCGGCGCATGGTCGGCACGGCGTACGCGAAGACGGGCGGTTCGGGCCTGCGGGTGCTGGGCACCGGCAGCGGTGCGGTGGTCGCGCCGAGGCGGGTGACCTTGGCCCGGTCCGCGGTGATGGTGGGGTGGAAGTACTCGCGGAAGCGGGTGACGGCGGTCGGCGTGTAGCGCACGTTGCGGTGCCGGGTGTCGCCGAACTCGTGGGTGCGGGCGGTGCGTTCCACGTCTTCGTTGTAGGCGAGGGTGATGTCCTCCAGATGGGTGTGGCCGTCGATGCGGGTGGGGGCGTCCTGCGTGACGTCGTCCAGCCACTCGCTCCAGCGGGCGTCCACCTCGACGTGCCCCGTGCTCTCGGCGTGGGTGGTGAGCTGGAGGCCGATCTCCGCGGCGGTCTGTTCGGCCGTGCGCTGCGCGGTGAGTTCGGCGAGCTCCGGTGGCAGCACGGGCTTCTCGACCGCGTGCACCAGCGTGACCTCCACCCAGGGGGTGAGCATCCAGTTCTCGCCGTCCGCGGTGGCCTGGGTGACGAAGGCCTTGTCCGCCGGGCGCAGGTCCTTCCAGTAGTCGGAGGCGGTCAGGAGGTTCCACTGGCGCAAAAGCGGCAGCTTCTGCGCGTTCAGGTAGCAGCTCAGGCGGACGGTGGCGATCTCGCCCTTGGGGAGGTACACCTCAAGGACGCGCTCGCCGATGTCGTACCAGTGCGGCGCGCCGGTGCCCTCCTTGATGCGGATCTTGAACGGCTTGGCCTGGGGCCAGGGACCAGGGAAGGGAATCTTCCGGTTCTCCCGGTCGCCGGGCAGGCCGCGCAGCATCACGCCTTCCGCCAGGACGTCCGGCAGATACGGCAGGAGCAGCTGATCGGCGCGGTGCACCACGAACTCGCCCCGCTTGAGTCCGGCTCCGCGCCGCGGCAGCGGAAGCCGGGTGAGCGGCTCCGCGTCGTGCACGTCGTGCTTGGCGATGCGGATGTCGCCCTCCAGGAGCAAGTCGTGCTCCAGGTGCGGCCATTCGGGGTCGCGCACCTTGGTGTCGAGGAAGGAGCCGGACTCGCGGGACGCCACGGCGAAGTACTCCTCGCGCAGCCGGTCGGGCTTGCCCGCGCCGAAGGCGGCGTCGAACACGCCGTGCTCCTCGGCCATCTGCAGGGCGGTCTTCGGCGGCGCCACGTGCCGCTCCGCGGTCGGCTTGTACTGCCGGTCCAGGTGGTCCACGTCGGAGTCGGCCTTGTGGTCGGGGACGTTCGCGCGCCACAGGACGTACTCGTCGGGCGAGATGTGCCGGCCGTCGTCGGTGACGGTGCTGCGGATGACCAGGCGTTCGGTGGACTCGCCCTCGTTGAACGGCAGGAGCGGGATCACCACGGGCTGCGGCACGGGCTCCCAGCGGCCGTAGGTGATCGCCTCGGACCGGACGGCGTCGGGTGTGGTCGCCGTGTGCTCCAGGCCGTTGCCCGCGAGGTCGACGACGCGGGCGCGCATGCGGTACGTACGGCCGTAGCGCAGGGCGGGCAGGGAGCCGGGCTCCGCGGTGAACTTCGTCTCCAGGGGGACGTCCGGCGAGATCGGCGGGGCGGGTGCCTCCGGCTCGCCCGCCAGGCCGATGGTCCTGCCGGGGCGCGGCGCCGCGAGGCTCCAGCCCTGCCAGCCGCACACGGCCTGGTGGCCGTACAGCTGCCGCTTGTCGGGCGGTCCGGTGACGGCGACGGCGTTGGCGCGCACCATGCCTTCGTCCGGGCGCACCTGAATGTCGTAGGGCGGCTGTCCGGGCCAGCGGATCGTGTAGCGGCCGCGGCGGCGCAGCAGCGAACGCCACTGCACGACGGCGCCGGTGGCCGGGTCGACGGTGCCGATGTCCACGCGGTAGCCGCGCACCAGGTCATCGGCGGTCAGCGTCATCTCCGTGCTGGTCGTCTGCCGGCCCACGTCGGCGCCGATCAGGTGGGCCAGGTGCTTGTCGCGGTCCGTGCGGAGCAGGGTGATGCCCGCTCCCCGGGCGGCAGGGGTGCCGGTGCCCGAGACCTCGTAGGCGACCGAGCCGGGGCTCGCGGGCAGGTCGCGCTTGTGCAGGACGGCGATGCTGCGGGCGTAGTCGATGTGCTTCAGGGCGGCGCCGTCCACATCGAGCTCCGTCAGGTGCCAGGTCTTCGGGTCGCTGAGGTTCAGCATGCGGCCGGTGAGCAGGCTCTCGGTGGCGGGGGCCGCTTCGAAGACGCTGCCGCGGGTGAGCCGGAGCTGTGTCCAGGGGCAGCGGGCCGGGGCGTTGAGGGTGGCGGCGCCGGGGAGGCCGGGGTCGAACTGGACGCGGATCCTCGCCCCGTCGGCCACGCCCGCGGGCAGCGTGAACCGCAGGTCGACGACGAGGCCGAACCTGCGCTGCAGCTCCGGGTAGTCGCCGAGGAGCCCGCACGCCTCGTGGAAGTCGACGCGGTGCTCCTCCTCGTCGGCGAGGGCGGGTGATGGCTGCTCACGCTCGTAGAACCGGGCCGCTTCGGCCAGGGGGAGCATGTGCTTGAAGTCTTCCTCGGTGTACGGACCTCGGTAGCGGTCCATGTAGCGGGGCGTGTGGTCGTCCGCCGCTCGCGGGCCGTCGCTGTGCGGGTTCAGGGCCGCTTCCACCTTGGCGAACCCGACCTGGATGTCCTTGCCGATGTCGAGGACCTGCTGCGTGATGAAGTCGGGCATCTGGTACAGCGGAGGGAGTTCCCAGCCGCGGTGGTCGGTGGGCGGCTCCTCGCACAGCATGCCCTCTTCGCGGGCCCATTCGCCGCCCACCCTGCTTCGCGTCGTGTACACCGCGACGGCCCGGTATACGTCGATGACCTCGTCGTGCACCAGCTTGCCCGGGAAGGAGCGCAGCGTGGGCGGCTCCGTCTCGGCGAGCGCCGCCGCTGTCGGGGGCGGAGTGACGAGGGTGTCGTCGTTGAACAGGGTCCGCCACAGGCCGATGTCGGCGGCCGGGTAGCGGTCGGTCGGCTCGTGTTCCGTCACGAAGGTGTGTGCCGGGTTGTCGAACTCGAAGCGCAGCGCGGGCAGCAGCGTCTGGCTGAGCTTCTCGGGCCACCTGGGGAAGTACTCGGAGCGGCCGAGCGTGGTGATGCCGGTCAGGCTGGGGCTGACGAGGACGGACACCCGTACGGTGTCGCCCTCGATGACGCCGTCGGGGAGCACGGTCCACCGGATGCTGTCCACCATGGTCAGTTCACCTCCGCGAAGGCCGTGCAGTAGTCGAAGACCGGGTCCACGCGTCGGCCGGTCACGGGATCGTCGTACGGCGACATGAGGTCGACGAACGACGGCGGGGTGAGCTGCGGGGCGGCCGCGACGCCCGCGAACGCGTCGAGCGTCCCGCTGCCGGCGAACCTGCGCTCACAGCTGATCGTCACCGACTTCGAGAAGAAGCCGATCTCGATGCTGATGGTGATGCGCGCGCGGCCGACCGCGTAGCCGCCCTCGTAGCCGAGTTCCAGATAGAGCTCGATGGAGGCCGAGACGATGCCGAGGACGTCGACCTCGCCGCGCGCCCGTAGATAGCCGACGAGCTTGACGTTGGTCCGGACCGGCTTGTCCGGGTCGGCAGGGGCGTTCGGATCGTCGTCCGCGCCCCTGACGATTTCGAGCCGGAAGTAGACGCCCGCCATCACCGACAGGCTGCCGCTGGCGACGCCGAAGTTCATGGACACGGCGGCCCCGAACTCGAGGGCGCAGTCCAGGACGGCGATCTCCTGCGGGTTCAGGACGATCCCGAAGTAGCCGCCCCCGCCCAGCATCGACACCGTGAGGCGGAACGGCGCCTCACGGCGGCAGAAGGAGAATCCGGCCTGCAGCGGGGTGTTGCCGATGAACGGCACGGAGAGCATCGCGTTCAGCGAGAGGTTCTCCAGGCTGAACACGCCGACGGCCGCGTTCGGCAGCTGCATCGAGTAGTTCGCGTGGATGCCCGAGCTGTCGACGGTGAGCGCCGGCGGGTCGCTGAAGCCGTCGAGCGGGATGAGGTTGCGCAGGGTCTGGATGAACGCCAGGTGCCCGATGAAGTCGACACCGCCGAACTTCACCTCGACGTCGGGCTTCTGCCCGGCGCGCATCGTGAAGCGGATCCGGTCGAAGTTCAGCACGACCGCGCCGAAGCCGGGGATCATGCGCAGCTGGAATTTGTCCAGCGTGCAGGTCACGTCGGCGGCCTGCGGCACGTCCGGGCGCAGCGAACCGCGCAGGTCGGCCGTCAGGGTCAGCTTCCCCATCGGCCAGAACACGGCGTCCTTCTCCTGCGTCGGGGGATCGTCCTGACCTGGTGTCCACGCCTCGATGTCCGGCTGCCACTGCAGGCGGGAGTTGACGACGTCCGGCAGCTTGGCGCCGAGCGCGGCCAGTTTCACGGCCTCCTTCAGCGCGAGCGCCTGCCCGACGGCGCGCTCCCAGGTGGCGGCCTGTTCGGCGATCCGGGTGAGGAGTTGCCGCACTCCGGTCTCGACCCCGGCGGGCAGGTTCACGCGCAGGTCGGCGAGGGCGTCGGAGAACGCCCTGAAGGCGTTGTCCACCTCTTCGATGGGGGTGGGGTCGGGCGCCTGCTCCAGCTGGCTCGTGATGTACGCGACGAGGACCTGCACGAAGATCGTCGCGGAGTCGGTGACGCGGATGACCCGGTCGGCGATCTCGGGGAACTGCTCCTCGACTCCGGTGAGCAGGTCGCGCAGGCCGCGCAGGTCGCCGAGGAATCCGGTGACCGCGTCGACGGTCGCGGTGAGGAAGTTCGGCGCCTTGAGGTTGTCGAGGCCGACCTCCTTCAGGATGTCCTTGAGCGGGAACATCCCGAACAGCTTGGCGTCGACGACCTTCCCGAAGTAGTCCGCCGGGTTGAACCTGCCCCGGACGAGGTTGGCCCACTTGTCGACCTCCTCCGCGCCGGGGGCGAGCGCGGTGGCGGAGGTCGCCGCGACCGGCCCGGTGAGGCGGGACAGACCGGCGACGGCGAAGTTCGGCTGGGCGAGCGCTCCGGCGGTCTGGCCGCCGTGGCGGAAGGTCAGGTCGAACGGCTGGACGAGCTCGATGAACAGCTGCCCCTTGTTCGCCGGCTCGAAGACGTTCTGCACGTACGGCGCCGGATAGAACACCGACTGCGGCTGATCGCCCCCGGAGCCGGTGCCGAACCGGCTCAGCGCGGGCACGACGGCACGCGCCCAGCGCACGGTCGGCAGGAACCGGGGGTGGTCGGCGGGGTCGAGCGCCAGGATGGACGGGGCGGTGACCGCCCCCCAGATCAGCTGTCCGGTGGACAGGGTCGTGTCGTCGGGCCTGCTGCTCGGCGCGTAGGCGACGGGCTGGCCGCGCAGGTCCGCGACGACGCACTGGGCGTCCCGTTCCGCCAGGACCGGGGGCCCGGGTGTCGGGTTCTTGAGCGGCGCGTTGTAACTGTCGATGATGCTCTGGATGTTGGCCGGGTCGTTCTGCACCGTGTGGCCGACGAACGCCATGGGCGTACGGAACTCGAGGATGCGGCCGTCGAGGTCGGTCATGCTCACCTGGAACAGGAACGGCTCTTCGCCCTGGACGTCGGGGAAGAAGGTGAACCCTTCGTTCGGCGTCGGGTCGACCGGGTTCAGGAACGGCTTCGGCCGGAGCAGGTCGGGGGTGACCAGGGTGAGCAGCCGGACGCTGTCGAAGGGGAAGAGGCGGTGCAGGCGCTTCTGGTCGTCGTTGTCCTCCGGCCTGCCGTAGCGGCGCACCGGTTCGCGCACCATGATGAAGAACCGCTGGTTGAGGTAGGCGGCCTGGTCCGGCCGTGCGTGGTCGAACTTGCGCTCCGTGACCTTGACGAGGTCGGCGCGGTGCCCGAAGGGGAAGAGCCGCCCCCGGTACATGACGCGTACGTAGTGGTCGCGGCCGAGCGATGCCCGGTGCCGCCACTGGGTGACGTCGAAGTTCCCGTGCGGCCGGTCCCAGCGGCCGAAGGAGTCCAGCCAGCCGCCCATGGAGGACAGCATCAGGTTGGTCACGCTGACCGGTGTGGGCCGGTAGCCGCCCGGCAGCTGGGAGTTGGAGGTCAGGTGCACCACCGACGACCGGTCCTTGCGGTCGAGGGCCATCGTGAAGTCGTTGCCGTCCTTGTCCATGGGGCGCGGGTCGGTGGGGTCGAAACCGGGGTCCCGGGTCCACACCGCGCGGGCGCCCGTCGCGCGCATCCGGGTGTGCCAGAGCTCGATGCGGCCGTCGGGGTCGGGCAGTGCGGTGGTGTGGGTCCAGGCCGCGGTCCCCGGCGGGGAGAGGAGCAGTCGGTACGGGAGCTCGATGCCGGTCCGCGGGTCGTCCGGATCGGCCAGGGGGTTCTCCGGTCCGGTGCCGGCGGTGGCGGCGAGCTGCGGCGCGGTGAGGAGTCCGGCGTCGACGGGGCCTTCCGGGCCGTGGCGCGCGGCGAGTTCGGCGGCCGTCCTGGCCAGGCGCAGGGCCTGGAACACATCGGTCGGCCGGTCGGTCATGGTGGGGCGCAGCTCCGCGGCCACGGCCGGTTCGCGGGCGGCGTCGACCACGCGCAGCGGGAGCGTCCGCATCGCGGTGAGCAGGCCGACCTCGGTGTAGTCGACGGCGGTGGTGCCCACGGCGAACACGAGGACGCTGCGGCCGCCGATGCGGGAGGCCACCGGCGGCGGTTTGTGGGGCTCGCTGGGGTCGGGGCCCGCGCCGGGGAGCGGGGGCGTGGTGTGCGGCATGCCGGGGCTCACCTCGAAGAAGGCCTGCTCGGCGACGTGCTGCGGGCCGAAGGTGACGGCGATGAAGCCCGGTAGGGCGGGGTCCTGCCGGACGAGCTTCCGGCCCCCCAGGGCGGTCCGGTCCAGGCGCAGTCCCAGGAAGCGGAAGTGCAGGTCGAGCAGGTCGGTGGCGCGTACGAGACGGTACGGCTGAGGTGGTGGTGGCGCAGCCATGGGTTCCCCCGTTGACGAGTCCGCGCCCCCTTGGACCATGTGGCTGGTTCAGGGCGTGACGCGGTGGATGTCTGAAACGTGCTGGAAGGGCGTCGGCATCGACGTGGGAGCCGGTCGGCCCTGTGGATGGTGGAGTCGCGCAGCGAAACGCGGACTCTGAACTGAGGGACTGGCGCTGCGGTGAACTGACGCGGTCTGGGACGCGTGACCTTGGTTCTACCGCACGCCCGGGGTGGTCGGCCGCGTCATTTTCGGCCGTATCAGAGAACGCGCGGGGACCGAAGGGCGCACGGGGATCGGGGAGCACGCGGGGATCGGAGACCGCGCATGGATCGGGGACCACGCGCGGATCGAAGAGCACGCATGCAACGCGGAGCACGGACGGCACGGCAGGAAGCCCGGTGTGATGGCGCCAGCCGTTGTCCTCATGTCCGCCCCCTGCCCGCACGACACTCCCGCCCCAGCATCGCCGACGGTGCGCGTCATGCGTCCACTGGGCGCCCACATGTCACCCCATCGGGTGAGTCCATGTCGTGCCCGCCGCCCGCCTGCCGCCCCACCCGGCGCGATCCGATATCCCTGGCGGACGCCCTCCCCCACCTCCTGAAAGGGTGCTTCTCCATGCGCGTCCGTCTCGCTCTCGGTGCCGTCGCGAGCACGCTTCTCCTGGCAGCCGCCGCCCCCGCGCACGCGGGCCCCGCCGACGACCTGACCGTGCACACCACCGGCACCGTCGCCGCCGACGGCACGGTCACCCTGTCCGGCACCTACCGGTGTCTGGACGACGGCGGTTCCGGACCGGTGTTCGTCGGCAGCACGCTGACGCAGAAGGGCCGGTCGGCCGGGATCGGCGGCACCCGTGCCGTGTGCGACGGGCAGGTCCACGAGTGGGCCAACACCGGCCAGGTCACCCGGTCCGACTTCGGACCGGGGCGGGCCGAGGTGAAGGCCCATCTGATGAAGCTCTCCACCGCGCAGGGCCTGCCGTGGCCGCGGTTCCTCGCCCATGACGCGGAGGCCGTCGAGCTGCGCTGACGGTCCGTCACTGCCGGGCGCATCGCCGGGGTCCGCAGAAGGCCGGCGGTGGAGAGATCCCCCCACCGTCGGTCTCCCCCAACTCCTGTAGCCTCGGGGCGACAACCACACATGAAGCTCGTCAGCGCCAGGTAGGTCGGTGGAGTGCGCTGGCGTGTTCGCGCGACCGCGAGCACGGCCAGCCGCCCGTCCGGGTGTTGCTGTTTTCCGTGCTCGGGGTCGGGCCCGACCGGAAGGACAGCACGATCCATGACCACCGACCACTACGTCCCCGATCCGGAAGCCGACACGGCCGCGGTGATCGACGGCTTCTTCGGCCATATCGCCGCCACTCTGAGGGAGCTCCCGGACTCCGGCCTGCTGGCCGCGATGCGCGCCCGGCACGAGGAACTGACGGCCGCGAACAGGCACCTGGTCGTGGACGAGGCCGCCCTCTACAACCTGCGGATGACGCTGGCCCTGGTCGCCGCGTACGAGTTCCTGATGCCCTCACTCGGCCGCCGCGACGCCCTCGACCTCGTCAGGACCGCCTTCGTCGAACCGCTGAGTGAGGCGGTCCGGCAGGGCACGCGGGCGATGCTCGACTCGTCGCCCGACCCGTACCGGGCCATGGTGGACCTCGCGAAGTCCAGGGAACAGCACGCGTTCGGCGCGGGCTTCGCCTTCCGGCACCCGGTCGACGACGACAGCCGCTTCTTCGCCGACGTGCACCGCTGCTTCTACCACCAGGTCCTGGTGGCCAACTCCGCGCCGGAACTGACTCCGGTGATGTGTGCCTTCGACGCGAACTGGATCGAGGCGATCGACCCCCACGAGCACGGCTTCCGGTTCGAGCGGGTCACCACCATCGGCCTGGGCGGAACGCACTGCCCGTTCCACTTCCTCCGCACCCGGGCCGCTCACGACTGACGACGGGCCGAGGCGACGGGCCGAGGGGAGCCGACGCAAGGGCGTCGGCTCCCTTCACTCGATCCCCTGGCGGACGTCGACAGCGCACCCGCGCTCACACCACCTCCATGACACGGTCACAGCCGCACGGCGCCGCCACCTCCCCCTCCCCCACGCCAAAGTGCGGGGCATGGGCGGGACTTCAGCCGCCCAGCACACGTACACGGCAAAAGGTTGTACGCGACGCGCGTGGCGATCACCACGGTGATGAAGATGCCGTGAAGACCGTAAGGTCACCCTGTTCACATCTGTTGCCGGGGTGTCATGCGCCCCGGTTCTTTCCCGTGGGGGGACTCATGCAGCACCGCACCCGCATCGCCGTGCTCGGCTCGGCTCTGGCCGTGGCCGCCGCCGGCTTCGCCGCGCCCAGCGCTCTCGCCGTCGACGGCGACCTCAAGATCGACAAGGTCACCGTCAACGGCGGCAAGCCGATCGAGCTCGGCACCACCGCGGGCAAGACCTTCAAGGTCACCGTCACCGCGACGGACGACTCCGGCATCGACACCGCCGACATCACGCTGTACGGCCCGAACTCGCACGTCGCGCTGCCCCAGGGCGCCGTCAAGTGCGAGGCGTCCAGCGCCACCACCTCGGCCTGCACGGGGACCTTCACCCTGGACCCGGACACCGACTTCTACGACAACACGCCCGCGGGCGGCTGGTACGTGGACGCCATGGTGACGGCGAAGGACATCGACAGCCTCCTGGTGGAGAAGGCCGCGTCCTTCAAGGTCCAGCGCGCCGCCAAGCTCACCGCGAACGCCGCGCCCGAGCCGATCAAGAAGGGCAAGACCCTCACGATCACCGGCGCGCTGACCCGCGCCAACTGGGAGACCCACAAGTACGCGGCCTACGGCAACCAGTCCGCGACGCTGGAGTTCAAGAAGAAGGGCGCCACCGCCTACACCGCGGTGAAGACCGTCAAGGCCGACAGCCGGGGCAACCTGAAGACGACGGTCAAGGCCACCGTCGACGGTTCCTTCCGCTACACGTTCGCCGGTAACTCGACGACCTCCGCGGTCAAGGCCGCCGGCGACGCCGTCGACGTGTGTAGCCCCACATGACGACCCCGGACAGGATGCCCGCGCGGCCGCCGTAGCG
>NZ_JBHYJH010000024.1:0-75220 GCF_042740445.1 Streptomyces sp. NPDC059003
GGGCTGTTCCCCGGCGCGCCGCCGCGCCTCGCCGCTTCGGCTGCTTCGGCCGCTTCGGCCGCTTCGGCCGCTTCCCTGGTCCGCCTGCGGTGGCTCCTCCTGTCGCCGCCCGTCGGTCTGCCGCTGCCCGCCGCCCGTCACGTCCCGTCCCTGTCCGCCCGTCATGTCCCGTCCCTGCTCGCCGCTCACACGGGGTCGGCCTCGCGGACCGGCTCGCGCGCGGTGTCGGTGGGTGCGGCCTGCGCCGTCCACCGCTGTTCCTGGCGTGTGAAGAGGTATCCGGCCGACATGAGGACGACCGCCGCCATCGCCACGAGCAGCACCTTGAAGTTGACCACAGCGATGAGTCCGGCGCCGCAGGCCATGGCCAGCATCTGCGGCAGGGTCATCATGAGGTTGAACCCGGAGTAGACCCGGCCGACGAGTTCGGGCGCGGTGTGGCGCAGGCCGACCGTGGTCAGGCCGACCGCGATCCAGGGCATGCTCGCGCCGCACAGCACCATCCCGGCGGCCACGGCGGCGACCGCCGGAACGGTCTGCAGCAGCGCACCGGCGGCGAAGGCCGCCATGCCGAGGGCGACCAGCATGCCCTCGCCGATGCGCCGCCCGATGCGGGCCGCCGTGAGCCCGGCCGCGATGGCGCCCGCGCCCTGCCCGGCGAGCAGCACGCCGAGGAAGGACGGGGCCCGTCCGAGGCCGTCGTCGACGACGGCGAGTCCGACCGTCTCGGCCAGGCCCATGGCGACCATCGTGAGCGCGCACGCGATGGTGAGCTGGCGCAGGACGACCGTCCGCGCGAGGTGTCGTACGCCTTCGCTGATCTCCCGGAGCCAGCTGTCGCCGCTGCGCTCCGGTGCGCTCTCCCGGTGCCGGACCGCCGTCAGGAAGCCGACGGCGGCCAGCATCAGCGCGATGTTGACGGCCACCACGGCGTGCGCGCCGAGTGCCGCGTACAGCCCGGCCCCCGCGATCGGGGAGATCAGGCGCAGGCCCTGCTTGACCGTCTGCGTCAGCGCGTTGGCGTCGGCGAGCTGGTCCTCCGGCACGAGCACGCGCAGGAAGGCCGCCTGTGCCGGGTCCACGAAGCTGAACGAGAGGCCGTAGAGCAGCATCACCACGTAGATGAGCCAGATCTGCCCGCTGTCCTGGACCAGGAGCAGCGACGCCACCACGGCGGCCGTACCGAGGTACAGGCCCATGAGGAGCGGGCGCCTGCGGTGCCGGTCGGCGGTCATGCCGCCGACCGGTGCGCAGAGCGTCCCCACGATCACCAGGAAGAAGGTGAACGCGGCGGCGGAGTTGCTGCCGGTCAGCTCCTTGACCCAGATGCCCGCCACGAGCCAGAGCATCGTGTCGCCGAGGATCGCGCAGAGCTGTCCCAGGATGAACCATCGGACAGTGCGGTCGGCCAGGAGCCGTCCCATGCGGTGTGCTTCCTTTCTGAAGGGTTACGCGGCTGAGGGGTCACGCGCCGCCGTCGAGGGCCTGGGCGAGGCCCTCGGTGAGGCCTTCTGCGAGGACCGGGCCGAGCGCGGCGGCCCCCTCGGGTCCGAGCAGGTCGGCGTGGCGGCAGTCGACGCGGTGCTCCGCGATCGCGCCCGCCACGTACGGCTGCCAGGCCTCCCGTGCCGTGACCGCGTCGGTCGGACGCCCGCGCGTGGCGGTGACGAACAGGACGTCGCAGTCGACGCTGCCGGGCGTGTGGTCGCGGATCAGACGGCTGCTGTGCACGGCCGTGTCGAGGACGGCCGCCACGGTGCCCTCGTCCAGGTGGAGCCGCTCGGCCTGCTCGGCGCGCAGCAGCGCGAGGACGTCGCCGCGGTCCGCGCCGCGCTCGACGAGCTCACGCACCGCGCTCCCGGCACCCGGAAGGAGGGCGGCGAGCACTTCCTCCTCGGCCTCCGCGTCGAGGACGGCCGGGTCCTTGACCGCGTCGTCGGCCGGATAGGAGTCGAGCAGCGCGAGGAATGCGACCCGCTCGCCGTCCTTCTCCAGGAGCCGCGCCATGGCGTGCGCGACGGTGCCGCCCAGCGACCAGCCGAGCAGGTGGTACGGGCCTTCCGGCTGCACGGCCCGTACGCGGGCGACATAGTCCTCGGCCATCTCCTCGATGGAGGCGGGCCGCGCGCCCGGCTCCGTGATGCCGCGCGCCTGCAGGCCGTACACCGGACGCTCCGCGCCCACGTGCCCGAGCAGAGCCGCGTAGTTCCAGCTCAGACCGAGGACGGGGTGCACGCAGAAGAGCGGTGCCGCGCTGCCGGTGGTGCGCAGGGGCAGGAGCACGTCGAGCGCGTTGTCGGCGGCTCCTTCGCCGAGCCGCGCGCCGATCCCGGCGGCGGTCGGGGTCTCGAACAGCGCCCGCAGGCCGAGTTCGGTGCCGAACGTCTCCCGGACCGCGCCCATCAGGCGTACGGCGAGCAGCGAGTGCCCGCCGAGCGCGAAGAAGTCGTCGTCGGGACCGACGTCCGGCACGCCGAGCGCGTCGGCGAACAGCGAGCAGAGCACCAGCTCCTGCGGAGTGCCCGGGGCGCGCCCCGCCCCCGCACGCCCGGCCGGCAGCACGGGCGCGGGCAGGGCCCGCTTGTCCAGCTTCCCGTTGGATGTGGTCGGCAGGGCGTCGAGGGCCACGAAGGCCGAGGGCACCATGTAGTCGGGCAGCAGCCCCAGGGCGTACGCGCGCAGCCCGGCCGCGTCCGCCGTGTCCGCCGCGTCGGGCGTCGCCGGTACGACGTACGCCACCAGTCGCTTGTCCCCCGGCCGGTCCTCACGGACGACGACGGCCGCCTGCCGCACGGTCTCGTGCCGCAGCAGTACGGCTTCGATCTCGCCGGGTTCGATGCGGAAGCCGCGCAGCTTGACCTGGTCGTCGGCGCGGCCCACGAACACCAGCTGGCCGTCGGCGCCCCAACGCACCAAGTCGCCGGTGCGGTACATGCGCTCGCCTGAGGCGTACGGGTCGGCCACGAAACGCTCCGCCGTCAGACCAGGCCGCTTGAGATAGCCGCGCGCCAACGCCTCACCCGAGACATACAGCTCACCCACAACACCTTGCGGGACCACACGCAGGTGCGCGTCCAGGACATACAGGCGCGTGTTCCACACCGGACGGCCGATCGGAACCGTGCCACCCGTGACCCCGGTACCAGGACCGAAGGTGACCTGGATAGTGGTCTCCGTCGGCCCGTACAAGTTGACCGGCTGCACACCCCACACATCCACGGCGGACGCGGCCAGCGAGGACCGCAACGGCTCACCACCGGCGAACACCCGCCGCAACGACATGACTTCAGCCGCCTGCGGCACCTCAAGGACGGCCGCGAGCAGGGTGGGCACGAACTGCGCCACCGTCACCGCCCGCTCCCGCATGAAAGCGACCAGCCGCTCCGGCTCCTTGGCCACACCGTCAGAGGCCACGACTACCGCAGCCCCCGACACCAGCGGCAGCCACGACTCCCACACCGCCGCGTCAAACCCCGGCGACGTACGAGCCAGCACCCGATCCCCAGACCTGACCCCGAACTCGGCCCGCATCCACACCATGTGATTCACCGCGCCACGCTGGGTCACCACCACACCCTTGGGCCGACCCGTCGACCCAGACGTGTAGATGACATACGCGCCGTCCTCACCCGAAACCGCAGGCAAATCCGTAGGCGCGGGCTCTCCGGAGCCCAGGGCAACGCGAGGGTGGACCGACGGGACAACACCCGCCGACTCCTCCACCACAACCACCGCGACCGGCCGCGCCTCATCAAGCACCGCAGCAATGCGCTCCGCAGGCAGACCCACGTCCAACGGCAACCACGCCGCACCCGACAGCGCCACACCCACCTGCGCCACCACCCAGCCCACCGAGCGCGGCACCACCACACCCACAACCGAGCCAGCGCCAGCACCACACGTCACAAGCCGCGAAGCCAAAGCACCCGCCTCGGCCCACAACTCGGCGTACGACAACGTGGACTCACCATCCACCACAGCCACCGCATCCGGCCGCGCCGCAACCCGCTCCCGCAGCAGCGACACCAGCGTCGCCTCCTCCGGGACCTCGGTCGCGTTCCCCGCGCCCCACGCGGCCAGTTGGCCGCGCTCGTGCTCCGTGAGCAGGTCCACGGCGCTCATACGGGCCTCGGGGTCCGCCACGGCGACGGCCAGGAAGCGGCCGAACGAGGCCGCGAGGAACCGCGCCGTGTCGGCGTCGAAGAGGTCGGCGGAGTATTCGAGCTCGCCGTCCAGGTCCTGCCCCAGCGTGAGGGACAGGTCGAACTTAGCGGCCGTGGCGGCGACGGGTTCGGGGCGGGCGGTGAGGCCGTCGAGTTCGGTGTCCGGCACCTCCGTGTTCTGGAGGGTGAGCATGACCTGGAAGAGCGGGTGCCGGGCCATGGACCGTACCGGGTTGAGAGCCTCCACGAGGCGCTCGAAGGGCAGGTCCTGGTGGGCGTACGCGCTCAGGTCGCTGTCCCTGACCCGCTCAAGCAAGGTGTGGAACGTGGGGTCGCCCGACACGTCGGTGCGCAGCACCAGCGTGTTCACGAAGAAGCCCACCAGGTCGTGGGTTGCTTCGTCGGTGCGCCCGGCGACGGGCGTGCCGATCGGGATGTCGTCGCCGCCGCCGAGGGCCGTCAGCCAGCCGGCGAGGGCGGCCTGGAGCACCATGAAGACGCTGGTGTGCGTCTGCCGGGCCAGGTCGGTCACGCGCTCGCGCACGTCGGCGTCGACGTGCAGCGGCACGCTGCCGCCCCGGCCCGTGGACTGCGCGGGCCGCGGCCGGTCGGCCGGCAGGGTGAGCTCTTCCGGCAGGCCGGCCAGTGCCTCGGTCCAGTAGGCGAGTTGGCGGGCGGCCAGGCTGTCGGGGTCGTGCTCGTCGCCGAGCAGCTCGCGCTGCCACAGGGTGTAGTCGGCGTACTGCACGGGCAGTTCGGCCCACTCGGGGGCCGCGCCCGCACGACGGGCCGCGTACGCCGTGGTGAGGTCGCGGACGAGCGGGGCCGTGGACCAGCCGTCGGTGACGATGTGGTGCAGGACGAGGAGCAGGACGTGCTCGTCGTCCGCCAGCCGGAACACGGTGGCGCGCAGCGGCGGCCGCTCGGTGATGTCGAAGGTGTCCGCGGCCGCACGGGCCAGCTCCGCACGCAGCGCGTCCTCGTCGGGTACGCCCGCGAGATCGCGTACGTCCATGAGGTGGCGTACGTCCGTGAGGTGCACCTCGAGCTCGATCGCGTCCGCCGCCCGCACGACCTGGTGCGGCTCGCCCCCGGACTCGGGGAAGACGGTGCGCAGGCTCTCGTGCCGGGCCACGACGTCGGCGAGCGCCGTGCGGAGCGCGTCGACGTCGAGGGCGCCGGTCAGGCGCAGCGCCATCGGCACGTTGTAGGTGGGCGTGGGTCCGGTGAAGGCCTCCAGGAACCACAGGCGCTGCTGGGCGAAGGAGAGCGGGAGGCGCTCGGGGCGTGCGGCGGGGAGCAGGGCGGGGCGCCCCGTCTCGTGCCGCTCGTCCAGGGCCGTGGCGAGCGCGGCGACGGTGGGCGCTTCGAAGAGCGTCCGCAGCGGCATCTCCGTACCGAGGACGGTGCGGATCCGGCTCGCGAGGCGCGTGGCGAGCAGCGAGTGGCCGCCGAGCGCGAAGAAGCTGTCGTCGATGCCGACGCCCGGTACGCCGAGGACCTCGGCGAACAGGCCGCACAGGATCTCCTCGCGGGGGGTGCGCGGGGCGCGCCCGGCCTCGGTGGGCGCGAACTCCGGCTCGGGCAGGGCCTTGCGGTTGACCTTGCCGTTGGGCATCAGCGGCAGGGCGTCGAGCGCCATGAACGCGGACGGCACCATGTAGTCGGGCAGGCTCGCGGCGAGGCGTTCGCGCAGGGCGGCGACGCGGTCGCGGGTGCCGACGGCGTAGGCGACGAGGCGCTTGTCGCCCGCTTCGTCCTGGTGCAGGCGTACGACGGCCTTGCCGATGCCGGGCTCCGCCTCGATGGCGGCCTCGATCTCGCCGAGTTCGATGCGGAAGCCGCGCAGCTTGACCTGGTCGTCGGCGCGCCCGAGGAAGACGAGCTGCCCGTCGGCGCCCCAGCGCACCAGGTCGCCGGTGCGGTACATCCGCTCGCCCGTCGCGAACGGGTCGGCCACGAAGCGCTCGGCCGTCAGACCCGGGCGCTTGAGGTAGCCGCGCGCCAACCCCGTCCCCGATACGTAGAGTTCGCCGACGACGCCCGGCGGGACCAGGCGCAGGCCGTGGTCGAGGACGTAGACGCGCTTGTTCCAGATGGGGCGGCCGATGGGCGGGATCGTGGGGTCGGCGATCGGGTCGCTCATCGACGCGCACACCGTGGCCTCGGTCGGGCCGTACGAGTTGATCATGCGGCGGTCGCGGTACCAGCGCCGCACCAGTGCGGGCGAGCTGGCCTCGCCGCCGACGATCAGGGTGCCGCCTTCGGGCAGTGATCCGTCGGGCATGACGGCGAGTCCGGCGGGCGGCAGGTCGATGTGGGTGATGCCCTGCTCCGCGACGAGCTCGACGAGCGGGTCGCCCGGCATCATGCGCTCTAGCGGGGCGATGACCACGCGGGCGCCGCTGAGCAGCGCGGACCACACCTCGGAGACATGACTGTCGAAGCTGAGCGAGGAGAACTGCAGGACACGGCTCTCCGGCTTGGTCGCGTACCACTCGACCTTGGACCAGCCGAGGCTGGGCAGGCCCGCGTGCGGCACGACGACGCCCTTGGGGCGGCCCGTGGAGCCCGAGGTGTAGATCAGGTACGCCGGGTGGTGGGCGCGCAGCGGCGCGGTCCGTTCGGTGTCGTCCGGGTCCGTGCCGGCGTACTCGGCGAGTTCCGCGCGCAGGGCGGGCTCGTCGAGGACGACCGTGGTCCGCCCGTCGAGCGGCAGCCGTCCGGCCACCTCGGACACGGTGACGACGAGCGCCGGGTCGGCGTCGTCGAGCATGTACGCGATGCGGTCGGCCGGGTACTCGGGGTCGACCGGCAGATAGGCGGCGCCGGACTTCAGGACGGCGAGCAGCGTCACGAGCATCCGCTCGCTGCGCGGCATCGCCATGGCCACGAAGCGCTCCGGGCCCGCGCCGCGCGCCACGAGGAGCCGGGCGAGCCGGTTCACTTCGGCGTTCAGCGTCGCGTACGACAGCTCCGTGCCCTCGTAGGCCACGGCCACGGAGTCCGGGGAGCGGCGCACCTGCTCCTGGAAGAGCTCGTGGATGAGCCCGTCGGGGATGTCCCTGCGGGTGTCGTTCCACTGGTTCAGGAGCAGGTCGCGCTCCGCGGCAGTGGTGAGGTCGTGGTGCGCGACGCGCTCGTCGGGTGCGGCGCACACGGCCGTCAGAAAGGCGGCGAGCCGGTCCGCGAACGCCTGGGCCGTCGCGCGGTCGTACAGGTCGGCGGAGTAGTCGACACAGCCGGTGATGCCGCCGGGCGCGCCGTCGGCGAAGGTCTCCCCCACGTCCACGGAGAGGTCGAACTTGGCGCCGCCGCGCGGCAGTTGCTCGGGCGCGACGCGCAGGCCCGGCAGGTCCACCGTCGGCAGGTCGGTGTTCTGGAAGGCGAGCATGACCTGGAACAGCGGGTGGCGGCCCAGGGAGCGGACGGGGTTGAGGACCTCCACCAGGCGCTCGAACGGCACGTCCTGGTGCGCGAACGCGGCCAGGTCCGACTCCCGCACACGACCGATCAGTTCACGGAAGGTGGGGTCGCCGGACACGTCGGTGCGCAGCACCAGCGTGTTCACGAAGAACCCGACCGCGTCCTCCAACGCCTCGTCCGTGCGGCCCGCCACCGGGGAGCCGATCGGCACGTCGTCCCCCGCCCCGAGGCGGGCGAGGAGCGCGGCGAGCGCCGCCTGCAGAATCATGAAGACGCTGGCGCCGCTGTCCTGGGCGAGCTCCGCGAGGCGGGCGTGCACGTCGGCGGGGAGCGCGAAGGGCACGCTGCCGCCCCGGTCGCTGCCCACGACCGGGCGCACGCGGTCGCCAGGCAGGGTCACTTCCTCCGGGAGGCCCGCGAGGGCGGCTTCCCAGTACGCGATCTGCCGCGCGAGGACGCTCTCGGCGTCGCTCTCGTCGCCGAGCAGCTCGCGCTGCCACAGCGCGTAGTCCACGTACTGCACCGGCAGCGGCTGCCACGCCGGAACCTGACCCTCGGCACGCGCCGCGTACGCCACCGACACATCCCGCGCCAGCGGCGCGAGCGACCAGCCGTCGCCCGCCACATGGTGCAGCACCAGGAGCAGCACATGGCTGTCCTCCGCGAGCGAGAACAGCACGACCCGCAGCGGCAGCTCCGCCGCGAGGTCGAAGCCTTCCTGGACGGCGGCGCGCAGCGCGTCCGCGAGGCGGTCCTCGGCGAGGTCCGTGAGGGTGAGCGGCACGGTCGCGGCCGTGGTGGCGCGCACCACCTGCTCCGGTTCGCCGTCCCGCTCGGGGAAGACGGTGCGCAGGCTCTCGTGCCGTGCCAGGACGTCGGCGAGCGCGGCGCGCAGGGCCTCGCGGTCGAGGCGGCCGGTCAGGCGCAGGGCGAGGGGCATGTTGTACGCGCCGCTGCCCGGCTCCAGACGGTTGAGGAACCACAGGCGGCGCTGGGCGTACGAGAGCGGGAGCCGCTCGGGCCGTGCGGCCGGGAGCAGGGCGGGGCGCCCCGTCTCGGGCCGCTCGTCCAGGGCCGTGGCGAGCGCGGCCACGGTCGGGGCCTCGAAGAGCGCCCGCAGCGGCATCTCGACGCCGACGGCGGTACGGACGCGGCTGGCGAGCCGGGTCGCGAGCAGCGAGTGCCCGCCCAGGGCGAAGAAGTTGTTGTCCACGCCGACGCGCCGCTCGTCCAGGCCGAGTACGTCCGCGAACAGGGCGCGCAGCACTTCCTCGCGCGGCGTCGCGGGCGCGCGGCCCGCCTCGGTAGGCGCGAACTCGGGTGCGGGGAGGGCCTTGCGGTCGACCTTGCCGTTGGACAGCAGGGGGAAGGCGTCGAGGGCCACGAAGAGCGACGGCAGCATGTACTCGGGCAGCGTCCGGGCCAGGGCCGCGCGTAGGTCGGCCGTGGGGTCCGTCGCGCCGACGACGTAGGCGACGAGGTGCTGCTCGCCCGCGGGTGTCGCCTGCGGAGCCACGACGGCGCGGGACACGCCGTCCAGGGCTTCGATGGCGGCTTCGATCTCGCCGGGTTCGATGCGGAAGCCGCGCAGCTTGACCTGGTCGTCGGCGCGGCCGACGAACACCAGCTGACCGTCGGCACCCCAACGCACCAGGTCACCGGTGCGGTACATCCGCTCACCCATCGCGAACGGGTCGGCCACGAAGCGCTCCGCCGTCAGACCCGGGCGCTGGAGGTAGCCGCGCGCCAACGCCTCACCGGAGACATACAGTTCGCCCACAACGCCCTGCGGGACCAGACGCAGGTGCGCGTCCAGGACGTACAGACGCGTGTTCCACACCGGACGGCCGATCGGAACCGTGCCGCCGTCCACGCCCGTGCCGGTGCCGAAGGTGACCTGAATGGTCGTCTCCGTCGGCCCGTACAAGTTGACCGGCTGCACACCCCACACGTCCACGGTGGACCCGGCCAGCGAGGACCGCAACGGCTCACCACCGGCGAACACCCGCCGCAGCGAAGTGACTTCACGAGCCTGCGGCACCTCAAGAACAGCAGCCAGCAGCGTCGGTACGAACTGCGCCACCGTCACCGCCCGCTCCCGCATGAAAGCGACCAGCCGCTCCGGCTCCTTGGCCACCTCGTCAGAGGCCACGCACACCGTGGCACCCGACACCAGCGGCAGCCACGACTCCCACACCGCCGCGTCAAAGCCCGGCGACGTACGAGCCAGCACACGGTCCCCGGCCCCGACCCCGAACTCGGCCCGCATCCACACCATGTGATTCACCGCGCCGCGCTGGGTCACCACCACACCCTTGGGCCGACCCGTCGACCCCGACGTGTAGATCACATATGCGCCGTCCTCACCCGACACGGCGGGAAGCTCGACACTGCCCGCACGCTCGTGGTCCAGAGCGACGTGGACGAGACCCGGCGGCACCATCCCCGCCGTCTCCTCCACCACAACCACCGCGACCGGCCGCGCCTCATCAAGCACCGATGCGATGCGCTCCGCAGGCAGACCCGCGTCCAACGGCAACCACGCCGCACCCGACAGCGCCACACCCACCTGCGCCACCACCCAGTCGACCGAGCGCGGCACCACCACACCCACGACCGAGCCAGCGCCAGCGCCGGACACCGCAAGCCGCGAGGCCAAAGCACCCGCCTCGGCCCACAACTCGGCGTACGACAGCGTGGACTCACCATCCACCACAGCCACCGCATCCGGCCGCGCCGCAACCTGCTCCTGCAGCAGCGACACCAGCGTCGCCTCCTCCGGGACAGCGACCTGGTTGCCCTGGCCTGCGGTGAGCAGGCCTGCGCGTTCGCCGTCCGTGAGGAGTTCGAACGCGCCGAGGCGGCGGTCCGCGTTCTGGGCGGCGGCCGTGAGGAAGGAGGTGAGCCGGTCGGCGATGCCCTGTGCCGTTGCCCGGTCGAAGAGGTCGGTGGCGAAGTCGACGGTGCCTTCCATGCCCGCGACGGCGCCGTTCTCGTCGTACCGCTCGCGCAGGTTGACCATGAGGTCGAACTTCGCGGCGACGGGTGCGCCCGGCCCCTCCTCGACGCGCAGGCCGGGGAGGTCCACGACGGGGAGTTCGGTGTTCTGGAAGGCCAGCATGACCTGGAACAGCGGATGGCGGCCCAGAGAGCGCACCGGGTTCAGGACCTCCACCAGGCGCTCGAACGGCACGTCCTGGTGCGCGAACGCCGCCAGGTCCGACTCCCGCACACGACCGACCAGTTCACGGAAGGTCGGGTCGCCCGACACATCGGTGCGCAGCACCAGCGTGTTCACGAAGAAGCCCACCGCGTCCTCCAAGGCCTCGTCCGCACGGCCCGCCACCGGGGAGCCGATCGGCACGTCGTGCCCGGCGCCCAGGCGCGAGAGCAGGCCCGCAAGGGCCGCCCGCACCACCATGAAGACACTCGCCCCGCTGGCGCGCGCGAGGTCCACGAGGTGCGCGTGCGCCTCGGCGTTCACGGTGAAGGGCACGGTGTCGGCGCGGTAGCTGGGGCGCGGGGGGCGGGGGCGGTCGACGGGGAGCGGGAGCTCCTCCGGGATGCCCGCCAACGCGTCGCGCCAGTGGGCGACTTGGCGTGCGAGGACGCTGTCGGGGTCACTCTCGTCGCCGAGGAGTTCCTGCTGCCACAGGGCGTAGTCCGCGTACTGCACCGGCAGCGGCTCCCAGCCGGGCGCCCGGCCCTCGGCGCGGGCCGCGTACGCCACCGACACGTCCCGCGCCAGCGGGGCGAGGGACCAGCCATCGCCCGCCACATGGTGCAGGACAAGGACCAGGACGTGGCTGTCCGGTCCTGTGGCGCACAGGCGGGCGTACACGGGCAGGTCGGCGGCGAGGTCGAAGCGGTGCCGTGCGGCCTCGGCGAGCTCCGCCGCCAGGTCGTCCTCGGCGCACTCGCGTACGTCGAAGGGCACGGTCGCGCGGTCCAGGGGCAGGACGACCTGGTGCGGTTCGCCGTCGGTCTCGGCGAAGACGGTGCGCAGGCTCTCGTGGCGTTCGACGACGTCGGCGAGGGCCGCGCGCAGTGCCGCACGGTCCAGGCGGCCCGTCAGACGCAGCGCGAGCGGCATGTTGTAGGCGTCGCCGCCCGGCTCCAGGCGGTCGAGGAACCACAGGCGGCGCTGGCCGACCGAGAGCGGGAGGCGCTCGGGGCGCGGGGTGACGGCGCGCACGGCGGGACGGGACCCGGTGGCGCCGTGGCGCACGACGGCGGCGAGGCCCGCGACGGTCGGGGTGTCGAAGACGGCGCGCAGCGGCAGCTCGACGTCGAGGGCGGAGCGGACGCGGGCGATCAGGCGGGTGGCGAGCAGCGAGTGGCCGCCGAGCGCGAAGAAGTCGTCGTCGGCGCCGACCGAGGTGGCGCCGAGGAGCTCGGCGAAGATGGCGCAGAGGGCTTCTTCGGTGGCGTTCGCCGGGGCCCGGCCGGTGCTCGCCGAGGTGAACTCGGGGGCGGGCAGCGCCTTGCGGTCGAGCTTGCCGCTCGGGGTCAGGGGCACGGCGTCGAGGGCGATGACGGCGGACGGGACCATGTAGTCGGGGAGTGCCGTGGCCGCGTGGGCGCGCAGCGCGGCCTCGTCGCCGGGGGCGTCGCCGTGCACGTACGCGACGAGGAGCTGGTCGCCCGCGGCGCGCTCGTGGACGACGACGGTCGCCCAGGAGACGCCGGGTGCGGCGGCGAGCACGGCCGCGATCTCGTCGAGTTCGACGCGCAGGCCGCGCAGCTTGACCTGGTGGTCGGCGCGGCCGATGAAGACGAGCCGGCTGTGGCGGTCCCAGCGGACGAGGTCTCCGGTGCGGTACATGCGGGCGCCGGTAGCGAACGGGCTGGCGACGAAGCGCTCGGCGGTCAGGGCGGGCCGTCCTGCGTAGCCGCGGGCGAGCTGGTCGCCGGCGAGGTACAGCTCCCCGGTGACGCCGGGCGGTACGGGGCGCAGGGCGCGGTCGAGGACGTACACCTGGGTGTTCCACACGGGGCGGCCGATGGGGACGGTGCCGCCGGTGTCCTCGGGGGACGCGGGGTGGGAGGTGACGTCGACGGCGGCCTCGGTGGGGCCGTACAGGTTGTGAAGGTCGGCGCCGAGGGTGTCGCGGAAGCGGGCGGCCAGGTCGGTGGGCAGGGCCTCGCCGCTGCACACCACGTGGCGCAGGCTCGTGCAGGCGGCGCTGGTCGGCTCGTCGACGAAGGCGTGCAGCATGGACGGCACGAAGTGGGTCAGGGTGACGCCGTGGCGCTGGATGGTCGCGGCGATCCTGGCCGGGTCGCGGTGCGCGCCGGGCTCGGCCATGACGAGGGCCGCGCCGGACAGCAGCGGCAGGAAGAACTCCCACACGGACACGTCGAAGCTGGACGGCGTCTTCTGCAGCACGCGGTCGGCGGCGTGCACGCCGTACTCGGCGCGCATCCACAGGAGCCGGTTGACGATCGCGTCGTGCGGGACGGCGACGCCCTTGGGGCGGCCCGTGGAGCCCGACGTGTAGATCATGTACGCGGCGTTGCGGGGCCGCAGGGCGGTGGTGCGCTCGGCGTCGGTCAGGTCGTGGGCGGCGTGCCGCTCGAGGAGGGCGCGCAGGGCGGGGTCGTCGAGGGCCAGGGGTGCGGGCGCCTGAGGCAGCTGGGCCGCCAGGTCGCCGCTGGTGAGGACGGCGACGGGGGCCGCGTCGGCCAGCATGTACGCGATGCGGTCGGCCGGGTAGTCCGGGTCGACGGGCACGTAGGCCGCGCCGGACTTGAGGACGGCGAGGAGGGCGACCATCAGCTCGACGGAGCGGGGCACGGCGAGCGCGACGGTCGTCTCGGGTCCTGCGCCCAGGCCGACGAGGTGGCGGGCCAGCTGGTTGGCCCGCGCGGAGAGCTCACGGTAGGTGAGGGTCGTTCCGCCGAAGACGAGGGCGGGGGCGTCGGGGGTGCGGGCGGCCTGCTCCTCGATGACGGACACCAGGGTGGTGGCGGGGACCTCGCTTGCGGTGTCGTTCACGTCGGCGAGGACGCGGCGGTCCGCCGGTGTGGCGATGTCGTGCTCGGCGAGCGGCAGGTCCGGCGCGGCGCACACCGCGGCCAGGAAGGCGGCGAGCCGGTCGGCGAACGCCTGGACCGTCTCGTGGTCGTACAGGTCGGCGGAGTAGTCGACGCAGCCCGTGATGCCGCCGGGCGCGCCCGCGGCGTAGCTCTCCCCCACTTCGATGTGCAGGTCGAACTTGGCTCCCGTGCGCGGCAGTTGCTCGGGTGCGACGCGCAGGCCCGGCAGGTCCACGACGGGCAGCTCGGTGTTCTGGAAGGCCAGCATGACCTGGAAGAGGGGGTGGCGGCCCCTGGACCGGGCCGGGTTCAGCGCCTCGACCAGGCGCTCGAACGGTACGTCCTGGTGGGCGAAGGCGGCGAGGTCGGAGGCGCGGACGCGGCCGAGGAGTTCGCGGAAGGTGGGGTCGCCGGACACGTCGGTGCGCAGCACCAGCGTGTTCACGAAGAAGCCGACGACGTCCTCGAGGTCCTCCTCCGTGCGGCCCGCCATGGGGGAGCCGATCGGCACGTCCTCGCCCGCGCCGAGCCGGGCGAGGAGCGCGGCCAGGGCCGCCTGCACCGCCATGAAGACGCTCGCCCCGCTTGCCCGCGCGAGGTCAGCGAGGCGCGCGTGCACGGCGGCGTCCACGGCGAAGGGGACGCTGCCGGAGCGTTCGCTGCTCACGGCGGGGCGCGTCCGGTCGCCCGGCAGGCCCACCTCGTCCGGCAGCTCGGCGAGGGCGTCGCGCCAGAAGGCGGTCTGACGCGCCATCAGGCTGTCGGGGTCGGCGTCGTCGCCGAGGAGCTCCTGCTGCCACAGGGCGTAGTCCGCGTACTGCACGGGCAGCGGCTCCCAGCCGGGCGCCCGGCCCTCGGCGCGGGCCGCGTACGCCACCGACACGTCCCGGGCCAGCGGTGCGAGGGACCAGCCGTCACCCGCGACGTGGTGCAGGACCAGGAGCAGGACATGGCTGTCCGGTCCTGTCGCGTGGAGCACGACCCGCAGGGGCAGGTCGGTGGCCAGGTCGAAGCGGTGACCGGCCTCGGCGGTCAGCGCCGCCTGCAGCTCCTCCTCGGAGCAGGACCGTTCGACGATGTCGAGCCGCACCTTGTCCATGCGCAGGATGCGCTGGCGCGGCTCGCCGTCGCGCTCGGGCAGGACGGTGCGCAGGCTCTCGTGGCGTTCGACGACGTCGGTGAGGGCGGCCTTGAGCGCCGCGCGGTCGAGGCGGCCCGTCAGGCGCAGCGCCAGCGGCATGTTGTAGAGCGCCGTGCCGTCCTGGAGGCGGTTGAGGAACCAGAGGCGGCGCTGGGCGTACGAGAGCGGGATCATTCGTCCTCCTCGGGACGGCGCATGCGGCGCAGGACCGGACGGCTGGAGCGGCCCTGCTCCGTGGTGGTGCTTGCTGCGGTGGCGGCGGCCTGCGCGAGGCGGGCGACCGTGGGGTGTTCGAACAGGGCGCCGAGCGGCAGGTCCACGCCGAGGGCGGCGCGGATGCGGCTGATCACGCGGGTGGCGAGCAGGGAGTGGCCGCCGAGGACGAAGAAGTCGTCGTCGACGCCGACCCGCTCCAGGCCGAGGACCTCGGCGACGATGCCCGCCAGGGTCTCCTCGCGGTGGTCGCGCGGGGCCCGGTAGGCGGTGTGCTCGTCCGCGCGGACGTCGGGCGCGGGCAGCGCGGCCCGGTCGAGCTTGCCGCTCGGGGTGAGCGGCAGCGCGTCCAGGGTGATCAGGTGCGCGGGCACCATGTAGCCGGGCAGGGCGCGTGCGGCGTGCTCGCGCAGGGCGCCGGCGAGTCCGGCGTCCGGGGTGCCCTCGGGGACCACGTACGCGATCAGGCGCAGGTCTCCGGCGGGGCCCTCGGCGGCGGTGGCGACGCAGTGGGCCACGGCGGGGTGCGCGGCCAGGACGGACTCGACCTCGCCGAGTTCGATGCGGAAGCCGCGGATCTTGACCTGCTGGTCGGAGCGGCCGAGGTAGGCGAGCTGTCCGTCGCCGGTCCAGCGGACCAGGTCGCCGGTGCGGTACAGGCGCGCGCCGGGCGTGAACGGGCTGGCCACGAAGCGTTCCGCGGTCAGCGCGGGGCGGCGCAGATAGCCGCGGGCGAGTCCGGTGCCCGCGAGGTACAGCTCGCCCGCGACGCCCGGCGGGACCGGGCGCAGGTGCGCGTCGAGGACGTACACCTGGGTGTTGCGGACCGGCCGTCCGATCAGCGGTGCCTGGGTGGTGTCCGCGTCGGCGTGCCAGGCAGTGGCGTAGACGGTGGCCTCGGTGGGCCCGTAGATGTTGGCGATCCGGCAGCCGGGGACGGCGGCGCGGATGTCGGCCATGGCCTGCGCGGACAGCGCCTCGCCCGCCAGGACGACGGTGTCGGCGGTGACCTTGCCCGCGGCGCCGCTGAGGACGCCCGCGAACGCCGAGGGCACACCGCTGAGCAACGTGCCGTCCCAGCGGGGCCGTTCGCCGAGGGCGAGCAGGTCCCGGACGATCTCGACGCGGCCGCCGCAGGCCAGGGGCCCGAACAGCTCGAAGACGGAGACGTCGAAGTTGAGGGACGTGGCGCACAGCGTCCTCGCGAGCCGCTGCGGGCCGAACTCCTCGACCGCCCACAGCGCGAGGTTCACGGCGTTCTCGTGCGGCACCACCACACCCTTGGGCGTGCCGGTCGAGCCGGAGGTGTAGATGGCGTACGCGGGGTGGCCGGGGCGCAGCGGGGCGCGGCGTTCGGCGTCGGTGAGCGGCGTGGCCGGGCGCGCGGCGACGGCTGCGGCCGTGTGCGGGTCGTCGAGGACCAGGCGCGGCACCTCGGCGGTGGCGATCCGGGTGTCCGCCGTGGTGATGACGAGTGCCGGGCGGGCGTCGCCCAGGATGTGGGCGATCCGTTCGGCGGGGTAGGCCGGGTCCACCGGGACGTACGCGGCGCCCGCCTTGAGCACGGCGAGGACGGCGACCAGGGTCGCGGCGGTGCGGGGCAGCGCGAGGGCGACGAAGTCCTCGGGGCCCGCGCCCTGTTCGACGAGGTGGCGGGCGAGCCGGTTGGCCCGCTCGTCCAGCTCCCGGTAGGTCAGGGTGGTGTCCGCCGCGAGGACCGCTTCGGCGTCCGGGGTGCGGACCGCCTGCGCCTCCACGAGGGCGTGCAGTGTGGCGGGCGGGTTCGCGCGGGCCGTGGCGTTCCAGCCCTCGACGATCAGGGTGTGCTGGTCGGGCGCGAGCACGGGGGCCTGGCCGAGCGGGCGGTCGGGGGCGGCCGCGGCCGCTTCGAGGAGGCGCGCGAACGACGCGACGAGGCCTTCGACGGTGGCGGCGTCGAACAGGTCCGTGGCGTACTCCACCTCGCCCTCGATGCCCAGGGCGGCGCCGTCGTCGGCGTACCGCTCGGTGAGGCTGAAGGCCAGGTCGAACTTGGCGGACGCGGCACCGGCCGGCTCGATGGCCGCGTCGAGCCCCGCGAGGCCGACGTCGGCCGCCGTGGTGTTCTGGAACGTCAGCATCGTCTGGAACAGCGGGTGCCGGGCCATGGAGCGGGCCGGGTTGAGCTGCTCCACCAGGTGCTCGAACGGCACGTCCTGGTGCGCGAACGCCGCCAGGTCGGCGTCGCGGACCCGGCCGAGCAGGTCACGGAAGGTGGGGTCGCCCGACACGTCGGTGCGCAGCACCAGCGTGTTGACGAAGAAGCCGACGAGGTCGTCGAGCGCGACGTCGGTGCGCCCGGCCACGGACGTGCCGAGCACGATGTCGGTGCCCGCGCCCCACCGCGACAGGAGCGCGGCGAGCCCGGCCTGGACGGCCATGAAGGGGCTTGCGCCGCCGTCGCGGGCGAGCCGCACCAGGGCGGCGTGGGTGTCGGGGCCGAACCGCACGGGCACGGTCGCGCCCCGGTGGCTCGCGGTGCGGGGGCGCGGCCGGTCGTAGGGGAGCTGGAGTTCGTCGGGGGCGCCGGCCAGCTCGGCGCGCCAGAACGCGGTCTGGCGTGCGGCCAGGCTGTCCGGGTCCGCTTCGTCGCCGAGCAGTTCGCGCTGCCACAGGGTGTAGTCGGCGTACTGCACGGGCAGCGGCTGCCAGGCCGGGGATCCGCCCCGGGCGCGGGCCGCGTACGCGAGGGAGATGTCCCGGGCGAGCGGGCGCATGGACCAGCCGTCTGCGGCGATGTGGTGCACGACGAGCAGCAGGACGTGCTCGTCGGCGCCGATGCCGAACAGATGGGCGCGCAGCGGGAGTTCGCCGGTGAGGTCGAACTTGCGGGCGATGGCGGCGGCCAGCTCGTCGTCGAGGCGGGCGGCCGGGCAGTCGCGGACCTCCGGCGCCACGGGGCCCGCGGGGCGCACCAGTTGGTGCGGTTCGCCGTCGGTCTCGGGGAAGACGGTGCGCAGGCTCTCGTGCCGCGCCACGACGTCGGTGAGCGCCGCCTCCAGCGCCGCCCGGTCGAGGGCGCCGCGCACGCGCACGGCGAGCGGCATGTGATAGGCGGTGGAGCCGTCCTCGAGGCGGTTGAGGAACCACAGGCGGCGCTGGGCGTACGACAGGGGTACGGCCGCGGGCCGGTCCGTGGCGGTGAGTGGCGGCCTCGCGTCCCCGTCCGTGCCGTCGATGCGGGCCGCGAGCGCCGCCACGGTGGGCTGCTCGAACAGGTCCTTGATCTGCACCTCGGCGCCGAGCTCGGCGCGGATGCGGCTGGTGAGCCGGGTGGCGAGCAGGGAGTGCCCGCCGAGGTCGAGGAAGCTGTCGTCGATGCCGACCCGCTCCACACCGAGCACGTCGGCGAAGAGCGCGCACAGCGCGGACTCGCGCTCGGTGCGGGGCGCGCGGCTGCTCGCGGCGGCCTCGAAGCCGGGGCGCGGCAGCGCCTTGCGGTCGAGCTTGCCGCTGGGTGTCAGCGGCCAGCTTTCGAGGGTGAGGAACGCCGCGGGCACCATGTGGGCGGGGAGCTCTGCGGCGAGGTGCGCGCGCAGGTCCTCAGCGGCGGTGGCGCCATCGGCGGGCAGGTCGTCGCCGACGGGCAGTACGTACGCCACGAGCCTGCCGTCCACGACGGCCACGGCCGCCTGTCCGACGGTCGGGTGCGCGCTCAGCGCGGCCTCGATCTCGCCGAGTTCGACGCGCTGGCCGCGGATCTTGACCTGGTGGTCGGAGCGCCCGGCGTAGCGCACGCTGCCCTCGGCGTCCCACGACCCGAGGTCGCCGGTGCGGTACATGCGGGTGCCGGGCGGGCCGTAGGGGTCGGCCACGAAGCGCTCGGCGGTCAGGCCGCGCCGGTCGAGGTAGCCGCGGGCGAGCTGGGCGCCCGCCAGGTAGAGCTCGCCGGTGACGCCCGGGGGCACGGGGCGCAGGGCCGCGTCCAGGACGCGGATCTGCGTGTTCCACACGGGGCGGCCGATCGGCACGGTGCGCGGCACGTCCTGCTGCGGGCAGGTCCAGTGGGTGACGTCGACGGCGGCTTCGGTCGGCCCGTACAGGTTGTGCAGCGGGGCGCCGGAGATCTGCCGGAAGTCCTCGACGAGGTCGGCGGGCAGGGCCTCGCCGCTGCTGAAGACGCGGCGCAGGCCCGTGCGGCCCCGGGCGGCGGGCTCGTCGGTGAAGGCACGCAGCATCGACGGCACGAAGTGCACGGTGGTGACGCCGGTGTCCTGGATCAGACGGGCGAGCAGCGCCGGTTCGCGGTGCGCTCCGGGCGGCGCGACGACGATGGCGGCGCCGCTGATCAGCGGCCAGAAGAACTCCCACACCGACACGTCGAAGCTCGACGGGGTCTTCTGGAGCACCCGGTCGGTGGCGTCGAGGCCGTACTGGTGCTGCATCCACACCAGGCGGTTGACGATCGCGGCGTGCTCCACGACCACGCCCTTGGGGCGGCCGGTGGAACCGGAGGTGTAGATGACGTACGCGGGAGTGCGGCCGGTGGGCCGGTCCGCGTCCGGGTCGGTGTCCGGGCAGGACCCTACGCGCGCCAGGGCGTCGTCGCTGTCGAGGGCCAACGCCGGTGTGCCGGCGGGCAGTCGGGGTGCGAGCGCGGTGCTCGTCAGGACCAGCTCCGGCGCGGCGTCGGTGAGGATCTGCTCGGTGCGCGAGGCGGGGTAGTCCGGGTCGAGCGGCACATAGGCCGCGCCGGTCTTGACGACGGCGAGCAGCGCGAGGACGAGTTCGGGCGAGCGCTCCAGGGCGACGCCGATCTTCGCCTCCGGGCGGGCTCCGCGCTCGCGCAGGTGGTGGGCGAGCTGGTTGGCGCGCGCGTTGAGTTCGGCGTACGTCCAGGTGGTGCCGTCGTGGTGGAGGGCGGGCGCGTCGGGGGTGCGGGCGGCCTGCTCCTCGACGAGGGCGGGCAGGGTGGTGTCGGGCACCGGGTGCGCGGTCGCGTTCCACTCGGTCAGGACCTGGGCGCGCTCGTCGGGGGCGAGCAGGTCGAGGCGGGCGAGCGGGGCGTCCCAGGTCCCGGCGTCGGCGAGGGCGCCGAGGAGGCGGTGCAGGCGCAGGCCGATGCGTTCGGCCTCCTCGCGGCCGAGCACGTCGGGGCGGTGGTCGAGGGCGATGCGCAGCTGCCCGCCGCTGTGGTGGCCGGGCAGCACGACGAGGCGCAGCGGGTAGTGCGCGCCGTCGCGGACGGTGACGTCGGTGATGCCGAGTCCGCCGCCGGGCAGCCGCAGCGCCGCCATGTCCACCGGGTAGTTCTCGAAGACCAGGCAGGTGTCGAACAGGGCGCCGAGCCCGGTCGCGGTGTGCAGGTCGGTGAGGGCGACGTGGTGGTGCGGGGTGAGCGCCGACTGCTCGGCCTGCACGGCACCGAACAGCTCCGCGGCGCTCGCGCCCGGCGTCGGGCGCACCCGGACCGGCACGGTGTTGATGAGCAGGCCGACGACGTCCTCGGCGCCCGGCAGGTCGGCGGGACGGCCGGAGACGGTGGCGCCGAAGAGCACGTCGTCGCGGCCGGTGAGCGCGCCGAGCAGGATGCCCCAGGCACCCTGGACCAGCGTGTTCAGGGTCAGGCCCCGGCCGCGCGCGGCGGCGAGGAGGCGCTGGGTGAGCTCGGCGGAGAAGTCGACGTCGACCCGCTCGGGCCGCTGCGGCAGGGCGGCGCCCGTGGGCGCGGCGATGAGGGTGGGTTCGTCGACTCCGGCGAGCGCGTCCGTCCAGGCGCGCAGCGTCTCGTCGTGGTCCTGGCGGGCGAGCCAGCCGAGGTGGTCGCGGAAGGGCCGCACCGCGGGGAGCGCGCCCGCGCCCTGGGTGTACAGCGTGAACAGCTCGCTCATCAGGAGCGAGGTGGACCAGCCGTCGAGGACCACGTGGTGGTTCATGAGGACGAGGACGTGCCGGTCGGCGGCGAGCCGCAGCAGTCCGAAGCGGACGAGCCGGGGCGTGGCCACGTCGAAGCGCTCGGCCAGGTCCTCGGCGAGGATCGCGTCGAGCCGGGCGCGCCGGTCCGCCGCGTCCAGGTCGCCGAGGTCCGTCTCCCGCCAGTCCAGGGGCACGTCGCGGGCCACGACCTGCGTCCAGGCGCCGTCGCCGCCGCGCTGCCGGAACGCGCTGCGCAGCGCCGGGTGGCGGCGCACCAGCTCGTGCGCGGCGCCGCGCAGCGCCGCGGCGTCCAGGGGCCCGGTGAGCTCGAAGGCGAACTGCGCGGTGTACACGTCGGCGGCCGACGTGTCGTACAGGGCGTGGAAGAGGAGCCCTTCCTGGAAGGGCGCGACGGGCAGGATGTCCTCGACGCCGCCGTACGCGGGCGTGAACTCCGCCTCCAGGGCGTCGATGTCGGCCTGTGCCAGGGCGATGAGGTCCAGGTCGGACGGTGTGTGCCCGCCCGCGCCCGGTGTCTGCGCATGGCGTACGAGGGCCGCGACGGCCCGCTGCCAGGTGTCCGCGAGCTCCTCGATCTCCTCGGCGTCGAAGAGGCCGCCGGGCCAGCGCCAGACCACGCTCAGCTCGTCGCCGTCGCCCGTCTCCTGGGCGATGACCTCGATCTCCAGGGCGTGGACGAGCGGCATCCGCGGGTCGGCGCCGCCGTGGAAGCCGTCGGCGTCGACGGTCCAGGCGTCGACAGCGTCGGCGGTGGCGACGGCCGGGGCCAGGCCGGACGTACGGCCGAGGTAGTTGAAGCCGATCTGCGGGTGCTGCCGGGCGCCGAGCACGGCGGCGGTGTCGGCGTTGAGGTACCGCAGCAGTCCGTATCCCAGTCCGTGGTGCGGCAGGCCGCGCAGGTGCTCCTTGACGTTCTTGATCAGGTCGCCCGCGGCCGCTCCCCCGGCCCAGGCGCCGTCGAGGTCGCCGGGCGCGTCGAGGCGGACCGGGTACAGGGAGGTGAACCAGCCGACGGTGCCCGTCAGATCGATGCCGGGATCCCCGAAGGACTCCGTCTCGCGGCCGTGCCCCTCGACGTCGACGCGGACCGGCCCCGCGTCACGGCCGGTGGCGCGCCGCCAGTCGGTGACGGCGAGCGTAAGGCCCGCGAGGAGCACGTCGGTGGTGCCCGCGTGGAAGGCGGCGGGCACGGTGGTGAGGAGGGGGCCCGTCAGGTCGGCAGGCAGGGTGCGGGTCAGGCGGGCCTCGGTGGCCACGGTGTCGCGGGCCGGGTCCAGGGGGAGGCGGCCCAGCGGCTGCTCGTCCTCGCCGAGGACGTCCTGCCACAGGGCGAGTTCGGCAGTGTGCTCCGGCGCGTGGGCGCGGCGTGCGGCCTGCTCGGCCCACTCCTTGAGCGGGGTGGTCAGCGGCGCGGGGTCCGGGGCCGCGCCGCGCACCTCGGCCTCGTAGGCGGCGGCGAGTTCGGGCACCAGGATGCGCCAGGAGACGCCGTCGACGCACAGGTGGTGCAGGACGAGGACGAGGCGGCCCGGCGCGTCCAGGCCGCGGTCGCACCACACCGCTTCGACGAGTGCGCCGTCGCGGGGCGCGAGGCGGCGCGCGGCGCGCTCGCGCTCCGCGTCGACGAGCGCGCGCAGGGCGTCGTCGCCGTCGGCGTGCGTGGCGTCGACGCGCGTGACGCACTCCTTGGCGGACACCGTGCCGCGCGGGGCGACGGCCAGCTGCCAGGCCCCGTCCGCGTCGGTGAGCTGCAGGCGCAGTGCGTCGTGCCGGTCGAGGAGGTGCTGCACGGCGCGGACCAGGGCCTGTTCGTCGAGGCCCGCCGGGACTCCGAGGACGGTCGCCTGGTGGAACGCGTCGACGGGGCCGCCGCGTTCGCGCAGCCACTCGACGATGGGCGTGGCGGGCACGGGCCCGGTGCCCGCGTCCGGGTCGCGCTCGACCGCGGCCGCCTCTTCGGTGCCGCAGACGCGGGCGAGGGCGGCGACGGTACGGTGCGTGAACACGTCGCGGGGCGTGAACACCAGGCCCGCGCGGCGCGCCCGGCTGGCGAGCTGGATCGCCATGATGCTGTCGCCGCCGAGCTCGAAGAAGCCCTCGTCGGCGCCGACGGACTCGACGCCGAGCACCTGCGCGTACAGCGCGCAGAGCGCCTCCTCGGCCGGGGTCGCCGGGGCCCGCCCGGTCTCGACGGCGGCCGTGAAAACGGGCTCGGGCAGGGCCCTGCGGTCGACCTTGCCGTTGTGGGTGAGCGGCAGCGTGTCCAGGGTGACGAAGGCGGCAGGCACCATGTACGAGGGCAGGTCGCGGGCCGCGTGCGCGCGCAGGTCGTCGACGTCGAAGGCGGCGGCCTCCCCGCAGGTCTCCCCGCCGGCCTCCCCGCGGGTCTCCTCGCCCGCCTCCGCCCCGGCTTCCTCGGCGACGACGTAGGCGACGATGCGCTTGTCGCCGCGCGGGCCCGTGCGGATGTCCACGGCGGCGTGGGCGACGCGCGGGTGCGCGGCGAGCACGGACTCGATCTCGCCCGGTTCGATGCGGAAGCCCCGGATCTTCACCTGGTCGTCGGCGCGGCCCACGAACTCCAGGTCCCCGTCGGCGTTCCACCGCACCAGGTCGCCGGTGCGGTACATGCGCGTACCGTCGGCGGCGAAGGGGTCGGCGACGAAGCGCTCGGCGGTCTTGCCCGCCTGCCGGACGTAGCCGCGCGCGAGGCCGATGCCTCCGGCGTACAGCTCACCGACGCGGCCCGGCGGCACGGGCCTGAGGCCCTCGTCGAGGACGTACGTGCGCATGCCCTGGAAGGGGCGGCCGATGGGCATGGGGTCGGGCACCTCGGCGTGCGGAGGCAGCCGGTGGTACGTGATGAAGGTGGTGGCCTCGGTCGGTCCGTAGCCGTCGACGACGGTGACGTCCGGGCAGGCCTCGCGGACGCGGCGCACGGTCGCCGCGGGCACGACGTCGCCGCCCGCCCACAGCTGGTCGAGTCCCTTGAGGCAGCCGGGGTCCTCCTCGGCGACGAGCCGGAGCAGACCGGCCGTCAGCCACAGCGAGGTGACGCGGTGGCGGGCGAGGGCGGCGCCCAGGGTGGGGATGTCCAGTTCGCCGGGGGGCGCGACGACGATTTCACCGCCGCCCAGGAGCGGCACCCACAGCTCGTACGTCGCGAGGTCGAAGGCGGCCGGCGAGTGCATGAGCACCCGCTGCTGCGCGCCGCCGCGCCAGACGCTGTCGAAGGCGAGCCCGAGGATGTCCTCGTGCGTGATGGCGACGCCCTTCGCGGCGCCGGTCGAGCCCGAGGTGTACATCACGTACGCCAGCTGCGCGGGGCGGCAGACGACGGCGGGTTCGTCGACGGGCTGCCCGGCGCGGGTGGCGGGGTCGTCGACGACGACGGCGGGCACACCGAGCTCGCGGGCCCGCTCGACGGTCGTGCGGTCGCACAGCACCAGGGGCGCGCCGGTGTCCCGCGTCATGGTGCGCAGGCGCTGGTCGGGGTGGCGCAGGTCCACGGGGACGTAGCAGCCGCCCGCCTTGATGATGGCGAGCGTGGACACGACGAGGTCGACGGTGCGCTCCTGGAGCACGACGACGGGGGTCTCGTCGCGGACGCCGAGCGCGATGAGGCGGTGCGCCAACTGGTTGGCGCGCTCGTCGAGTTCGCGGTAGGTCAGGCGCTCGTCGTCGCCAGTGACGGCGGTCGCGTCGGGGGTGCGCTGGACCTGTGCGGTGAAGCGCTCGGTGAGGGTGGTGGCCGTCGGGTCCTCGCGGTGCGGGGTGCTGGCGCCGCCGGTCAGGACGTGGCGGCGCTCGGCGGGCGTGAGCAGTTCGGTGCGGCCGACCGTGGCGGTCGGGTCGGCGGCGGCCGCGCACAGGAAGGAGAGCAGGCGCTGCTGGTGTCCGGTGGCCTCGTCGGCCGTGTACGAGGCGGCGTTGGCCTCGACTTCGAGGATGATGCCGTCGCCGCCGTGGTCCTGCACGACGACGGAGAGGTCCTCGGCGGGCCCGGCGAGGTAGGTCTGGGTGCCGACGGCGTCGCCGAAGGGCAGTCCGCCGCTGAACGGCAGGATGTTGACCTGCGTCGTGAACAGGGCGTCGGTGGTGCCGAGGTCGGCGCGCATCTCCTGGAGGAGGTAGCGCTGGTGGCGCAGCGCGCGCTTGGTCTCGGCGGACGCCTGCCGCACGAGGTCGGTCCAGGGGGCGCCGGGGTCGACCTCCAGGCGCAGCGGCACGACGTTGGAGACCATGCCGGGCGTGGCGCGCAGGGCGGCGTTGGTGCGCGCGGTCACGGGCAGGCCGATGACGACGTCCCGCTCCCCCGTCATACGGTGCTGGTAGCCGGCGGTGGTGGCGATGACCAGGGCGGGCATGGCGCTGCGGGCGGCGCGCGCGGCCTGCCGCACGGCGTCCGCGTCCGCGGTGCCGATGCGTCCGACGCGGCGCGTCGCGCTGCCCGCGGGTGCCACGGGGCGGCCGGAGAGCGCGCTGGGCGCGGGCCGGTCGCGCAGCCGCTCCGCCCAGTAGGCGCGGTCCTCTTCGTACGCCGCTGAGGCGCGGTAGTCCGCGTCCTGCGCGAGGAGCTCGGACAGCGTGCCGAAGGTGCGGTCCTTCGGCTCCTCGGCGCGGGCCAGTGCCGTGTAGATCTCGGCCGCGCGGCCGCTGATGACGGCGCCGGAGTAGCCGTCCGTGACGAGGTGGTTCCCCTGGAGGTAGAGCAGGTGCCACTCCGGGGAGAGCCGGAGTACGGCGACCGTGAACAGCGGCCCTGCGACCAGGTCGACCGGGCGCTCCACGGACTCGCGCATCCACCGCTCGGCGGCCTCGCGCGGCAGCAGTTCGCCGCTGAGGTCGACGTAGGGGAGCTCCCAGTCGTCGGGGCGCTCGCGCCGGATCTGCACGGCGGTGGCGCCGCTCTCCTGGAACCGGATGCCGAGCGCCTCGGTCTCCGCGATCGCCTGCCGTGCGGCCCTCAGGAGCAGCGGGGGCGTCAACGGCCCGCGGATATCGGTGTACTGGGCGATGTTGTACGCGCTGCTCACCGAATCCAGCTGCTGCGCGAGCCACACGCCGCGCTGTGCGCGCGAAAGCGGCGAACGGTCCAGGCCAAGCATGACTAGCTCTCCCCGTAATTCCCTTGAAGCCCACTCGTCCATATGTGGACCCATTTGCTGTGCAGACGCGGCTACGCGTACGCCTCATAGGGCGCGCACATGAAAACCCGACTAATCATTGAACAATTGATTAATCGCCGGTGACGGCGACGCGGGCGGTGGCGCGACCGGCCACCGCCGCACCGCGCTCAGGAACCCGCGGATTCCATCTCCCGGGCTAGGCCGAGCGGGCGCATGTCGGCCCAGTTCGCCTCGACGTAGGCGAGACAGGCCTGGCGGCTGTCCGGCCCCAGCCGCGGCTCCCAGCCCGCGGGGACCTCGATCACCGCAGGCCAGAGCGAGTACTGGCCCTCGTCGTTGACCAGGACCCGGTACTGGGCGTCATCGTCTTCGAATGGATTGCTCACACTGCACCTCTCGGCATGCACAGAGAGGGATGCGGGCGGGGACATGCCTGCCCAAACACACAGCAAGCCGCGCCTGAACAGACAGCAGGCAGCGGTCATTTACTTCATGCCAGAGCGGCAGACTCCCCCGTAAGCAGGCCGTGGCACACGATGGCGACGGCTCCGCGCATCCCCCAACTTCTGTTACTCAAGCGCCAGTTGAAGGCCGGTCAACCAGCCTTCACTTCCCCCGTTCTCGGCGGCAGTGATCACACTACGTGGGCTGGGAAATAAGTTCAACCGTGACCGCCATCACGAAACACCGCCTACACAAAGGCCAGTTACCGCGGCGGAAAAGCTTGTACAGGAAAGGTTAAATCTGGGGAATGGCAATTGACCGTTCGCGGGAGGCTGCGGTAACAGCTCGCCGCGCGGGCCGTGGCCGGACGCCACACCGCCACCGCACCGGGTCCCACCTGCGGGGACGCGCCGCCGCACCCCGGGCCGCCCACCCGGCGGCCGGACCCACGCCGGCACCCGTCCCCCTGGGGAATAGCCGGGCGTGCGACACGGTTGCGATGCCATATGAAGTTAGGCATATCGACATTCGTCACGGACGAAGGCATCCGCCCCGACGCTCTGGGCCGCGCGCTCGAAGAACGAGGTTTTGACTCCTTGTTCCTGGCCGAGCACTCACACATCCCCAAGGGGTCAACAGCCCCCGACGGAAGCGCACTTGAGCGGGCGTACTACCGCTCGCTCGACCCCTTCCTCGCCCTCACTGCCGCCGCCGCGGCCACCCGGACCCTGCTCCTGGGCACCGGCGTCGCCCTGCTGGTCCAGCGCGACGTCATCCACACCGCCAAGGAGGTCGCCACCCTCGACCTGCTCTCCGGCGGCCGTACGGTCCTCGCCGTGGGAGCGGGATGGAATCGGGAGGAAATGCGCAACCACGGCACCGACCCCCGCACACGAGGCCGCCTCCTGGACGAGCAGCTGGCCGCCCTGAAGCTGATCTGGACCCGGGACACGGCCGAATTCCACGGCGAGCACGTCGACTTCGGCCCGCTGCACATGTGGCCGAAGCCGGTGCAGGACCCGCACCCGCCGCTCTACATCGGCGGCCACAGCCCCGCGGCCCTGGCCCGGATGGCGGCGCACGGCGACGGCTGGTTCCCGATCGTCGTCACGCCCGCGGAGGTGCGACGGGTGCGCAAGTCGCTCGCCGAACAGGGCCGGACCGGCGTCGTCATCAACGTCCCGGCCAGGCAGGACCGACGGGACCTCATGGACGCGTACGCCGAGGCCGGGGCGGACCGCGCGACGTTCCACCTGGACGCGATGCCCGAGCCCGCCACCCTCAGGAAGCTCGACGAACTCGCCGCCCTGGTCGACGACTACGACACCTGAGGGCGCGGTGACCGGCTCGCGTACCGTGCCGGTGGCCGGTGCGCCGCCCTGCCCGGTCAGGGCGGGCATGCGGCGCACCGGGCCTCAGGCCCTGCGGCGGTGGAAGCGGTCCGCGATGCGGTCGACGGCCCAGGCGGCGCGGAGCGTCGGCGCGCTGAAGACCGGCATGGGGGCGAAGCGCGGCCGCGCACGCCACACGGCGGTCAGGTCGTCGTGCGCCTGGCCACCGGCGAGCCGGTCGGCGAGCAGCGTGCCGAGATAGGGCGACTGGGCGAGGCCGTGGCCGTTGCAGCCGATGGCGTAGAAGACGTTCCGCGCCGCCTCTCCGGCGACCGGCAGCAGCGACGGCGTCATCGCGACCCATCCGCCCCACGCCCGCTGCGGCGCGACGTCGCTGAGCGTCGGGAAGCGCTCGTGGAAGCCGCGCACGAGGTCCGCCACGACCGCGCCATCCGGCTCACGGGCTCCCAATGCCCCTCGTGCCGTGCGCAGTTGGCGGGTGCCGAACATGATCGTGCCGCGTGACGTGGGCCGGTAGTTCTCCAGGATCGTGTGCGGGGTGACGATGCCGATGCGCCGCGTCCAGCCGGTCGCCGCCAGGCGTTCGGGCTCGACCGGCTCGGTCTCCACCAGGCTGGTCCAGATCGGCGTGACCATCCGCCTCGGGGCGAACGGGAGGTCGCGGGAGTAGGCGTTGGTCGCGAGAACCACCCGCTCCGCGCGCACGCGGCCTCCGCTCACCGTGACGACGGCCCCCGAGGCGTGCGGCTCGATCGCGCGCGCGGCCGTGTGCTCGTACACCCGCACGCTCGATCGAAGCAGCGCGTCACGGAGGCCGAGCGCGAACTTCCCGGGGTTGAGGAGCCCGCCGGCGCGCTCGAAGACGCCGCCGAGGAACGACTGCGGCAGCCCGAAGTCGCGCCCCTCGACGAACTCGGCGTCCGCCCCCGCGTATTGGAGGATCTCGGCGTTCCGGCGGATGCGCCGGAGCTGTCCGGGGGAAACGGCGGCGATGACGTTGCCCGTCGGCTCGTACTCGCAGTCGATGCCGATCCGCTCGATCAGCTCCTCGGTGAAACGGGCCGCGTTGTCCGCGTAGCGGATCAGGGCCGGCAGGCGGCGCGCGTACAGCGCGCTGAGGAGTTCGGGATCGCCTGCCAGGGCGTTCGACAGGTGCCCGGCGTTGCGTGAGCTGCCGCCCCAGCCGCAGTGCCCGGACTCCAGCAGGACGACGTCGGCGCCCCGCTCGGCAAGGCGCAGCGCCGCCGCCATGCCGGCGTAACCGCCCCCGACGACGGCGACGTCGCACGTGACCTCGCCCTCCAGCATCGGCGTGACATCGGTGGGCCGGTCGACCCAGCCGGTGAACGCCGAGTACGTCACGCCGACGGCGGTCTTTCCCAAGGGCATGACTTCTCCCAGAGTTACAACTCGAACTCGAATCGGGTTCGAATTTAGCCTTGGGGCTGAGCAGTGTCAATGCCCCACCGTCGACCGACAATTACTCTCTGTAATGCATTCAGGGCGTGCGGTAGCCAGGACGTGAGGGGATGCGGATGGGCGGTGATCCCGCGTACACGGAGGCGCGGCCCCGGCTCCTCGGCCGGGCGCCTACGTCAGGCGTGCCGCTTCGGCCCCGGCGCGGCGTAAGTCTCGAGGTAGGCGGTCACGAGGCGCTTGGCCTCGGCGATCGTGGCGTCGTCACCGGCCGGGCTGCGTCGGAACGCCGCGTCGAAGAGCCGGTTGCCGACCTCGAAGGCGAGCTGCAGGGCGAGGCGGGGAGTGTCGGCGGTGATGAGATTCCGCTCGACGAGGGCGCGCGAGAGCTTCTCGGCCTGCGCCTCGTCGAACGCGCGGACCAGTTCGTCGAGCGCTTCCTGGCGTCCCGGGAACCACAGTTCGACGCAGCTCGGGTGCTGGCGGAAGTAGGCGAACGCGGGGTCGATGACGGCGTCGACGGCGTCGCGCAGCGTGCGCAGCTCCGGGTCGTCCAGGGCCGCGCCGATGAGGACGTCCAGCTCGCGCGCCTGGCGTCGCAGCAGCTCGGCTTCGACCTGATGGCGGTCGGAGAAGTAGTGGTACACGGAGGCGGTCGGGATGCCCGCCCGCTGGCCGATCGCCTTGAGCGTGGCGGCCTGGTAGCCGTGCTCGGCGAGCAGCGCCTCCGCGGCGTCGAGAAGGGCCTGCCTGCGCTGCACCCCGCGGCGCTGCACCCCCGCCGTACGAGTGTGCGTCTGAGCTGCGGGCTTTTCCTCGAACACGATTCGGGATCGTATCAGCCACCTCGGACACCGGCGGGGGACCTTCTGCCGCGTGCGAGGGGTGGGGCGATCGGGTGGGGCGATCAGGGTGATGGCGGCGGCGCGCCAGTCGGTCAACCCGTCAGGACGGGGTCCCCGGCCGCCGACGAGGACGACTCGGCAGTCATCGACAATTCGTACATAATGTGACATATGGAACACATAGGTGAAGGGCGCCCCCCGCACCGGGGCGGCGCAGGTAACCCTCTGGAGCGGCTGGGCACGGTCGCGTGGCAGGCCCTGATGCTGATGGGCCTCGCCGCGATCGCGATCGGCGTGGTCGCGTTGGTCTGGCCCGGCCGGACCCTGCTGGTCCTTGGCGTGCTGTTCGGCATCTACTTGCTGATCAGCGGCGTGATGGAGATCGTGGCCGCGTTCGGCGCCTTCGTCAGCGCCGGGATGCGCGCCCTGCTCATCGTCTCCGGCGCGCTGTCGATCATGCTGGGTGTGCTCTGCTTCCGGAACTCGCTGCACAACTCGGTGCTGCTGCTGAGCCTGTGGATCGGCATCGGCTTCCTGATGTACGGCATCGCCACTGTGGTGACCGCCGCCGAGATGCACAGCGGCTGGGGCGTGTTCCTGGGCCTGCTGACAGCCGTCGGCGGCATCATCGTCATCTCCTGGCCCATCGGCTCCATCGTCACCCTGGCGGTCTTCACCGGCATCTGGCTGATCGCGGTCGGCCTGGCGGAAGTGATCCACGCGTTCAGCCTGCGAAGCCTGGTGCGCTCGGCCGGCGGCCACGGGCGGCACGCAACCGCTGTCGCGTGACTGCCAACACGCAGAGCGGGTCCAGCACGGGGCACCAGACCGTGTTCCGGGAACTGTTCACCCGGTGGAGGTGGGCACGAACTTCACCGACCGGAAATGAACGGAATCACCCGCCTCTTCATCGGGCACGAGGACGGTCTTGGTGCCGGTGCAGTTGTCATCCGAGTAGAGCTCAGCACTGGACTCGGTGCCGACGTTCTTCGCGGAGTACGCATACGTGTCTTCTACGCCCTGGACTTCCGGAATGGCGATGCATTCGTGAAGGGGTTGTTCCACCAGGCTGGCCTGCGGATCGGTCGGCTCTCCGCTGCCGGTGTAGCGGTAGTTGATCCCGCCCGCGGGATCCGCGTGCGCGGTGGTGGAAACCGAGGTGACCAGGAGAAGAGCACTCGCGACGGCGAGCAGCGCGGGGCGCAGGCGCATGGAGATTCCTTTCGGCGGGCGGAAACGAACTGGGCGGTACGCCCATGGTGCCGATACTCGAACGGGAAATGCGCCGACGCCCGCTGTTCGTGGCTTTACTCCACCCCGGCGAGTGAACTACTGGCCGCAGTACGGCCTTGCTGCGGTACGGCCTGGGCGCTTGGCCCAGGCAGCCCTCCGGTGGCCGGCGGCGAGGTCGTGCCACAGCGAGCCGGCAACGACAGCCAGTTCATGGTCACTCCTTGGTGGCGTGACCGGCAGTCCTCTTATCCGGTTACCAGCCCGAAGTGACCGGACTCCTACGCTCCGGTCACCTGCTTCGGCTCTGCCTTTCCCCTATCTGAAGTGAGGACACGTCATGACGGAACGCATCCGCGTCCGCCTCGCCGCTGCCCTGGGCACCCTCGCCCTGGCCGCCGGAGGAGCGGTCGTCGCCGCCCCGGCCGCCCACGCCACCCCGACCGACTGCGGCAACTACCTCGCGGACTCCAAGCCGGCCCGCAACACCTCCGTCGGAGACCTCTCGTGCGCGGTCGGCGGACTCGGCGTCCCGAAGCCGGTCGCCGGCACGTTGTGCAACACCCTGCTCACCAAGGCCGCCGTCGTCTCCGCGGCAAGGTCCGACAGCGCCTGCATGCTGGCCGGCGACTGACCCCAGCGGGGAGGCGCTGTGAGCGCACCGCCGCTCACAGCGCCGCACGGCCCGATCAGGGCAGGCGCTCTACCGCTCGGCCTCCTTGGCTGCCGCGGTTCTGGCAGTGGCCCCGCCGGTCGCGGCGCTTCCGGTCCAGGACCGGGATCATGCCCCACTCCGGGGGGCGCTCCCCCACCCCATCTGAGAGGTGGGACGTCCGCGGGCCGATCAGCCGCGCCGCGCGAAGTAGACGGTCGCGAGGGTGTACGTCACGCCGCCCAACCCGGCCAACACGTCCCAGGGGTGGCCGCTGTTGCCGCGGACCAGCTCGGTCACGAAGCCGGCCAGGAGCACCGCCACGAGAACGTGCAGCGTGAACGCGGACGCGCGCTGATTGATGGCGCGGCGGCGCTCGTCCGTGCTCTGGCCGCGCAGCAGCGCGACGGGCTCCGACCGGCGCGACGCCCTGACCAGGATCAGCACATACGTGGCCATGACGACCAAGCCGCCCGCGGCCACTCCGGGTTCGTGCCGGGCCAGGAAGACCGCGACGAAGACGGCACCCATGGCAAGGCCCACGGCCGGGACGGCCCAGCGCTGGGTGCGGGTGGTCTCCGGGTTGTGGTCAATCGACATGAAAGATCTCCTCCACCGTCTTGCTGAAGTACCGGGCCGTACGGATCGCCAGGGGCAGCGACGGGTCGTAGCGAGACTGCTCGATGGCGTTGATCGTCTGCCGGGAGACGCCGAGGGCACGCCCCAACTCCTGCTGGGAGAGCCCCATGGCGACACGCAGCTGACGTACGTCGTTCCGCATACATGGAAAGTAGGCTTTACGTCCGAAGGGTGTCAAGCGACCTTTACATCGCGCGCGGCGACCGGCCCGCCGCGGGACCGGCGGGTCCGCACGCGCACTCATCGATCGTTGACCCGCTGTTGATCACCTGGTGCCAGCTTTGTCCGTGACGCCCCCGGCGTCGCATCCGTACGCCCCATGTCCGTACACGACGTACGCCGCATGCCCGTACACGAGAGACAAGGAACCACCAGGTGTCACAGCAGCAGCCCGGCCGACGCACCGCGCTCAAGGCCGCGGGGGCCGGTGCCCTCGCCGTCGCCGCCGGTGCGGTCGCCGCCGACCCGGCGTCCGCCCAGGACAGCGCCGCCCCCTCCCCCGCGCCCCGGGGCGACCGCGGCCTGGCCGCACAGCTGCGCCGCGCGCTGCCCGACGACCAGGTGCTCGTCCGCGGGGACGCGGCCTACGACGCGGAGCGCGCCGCGTTCCACCGGGTCGTCGACCACCACCCGGCGGCGATCGTCGTGCCGCGCCGCGCCAAGGACATCGCCGCCGCCGTGCGTGTCGCCTCCTGCCATCGAGTGCCGATCGCCGTCCAGGCCACCGGCCACGGCATCTCCCGCTCGGCGCACGGCGGGCTGCTCATCAACACCCGCCGGATGAAGACCATCCGCATCGACGCCGCCCGGCGCACCGCTGTCGTGGGCCCCGGCGTGGTCTTCGCCGAGCTCATCGAGGCGGCGGCCGCCCACGGCCTGGCGCCCGCCGGTGGTTCGGCGTCGGACGTCAGCGTCGCCGGGTACACGAGCGGCGGCGGCCTTCCGGTGATCGGGCGCACGGTCGGCTTCGCTGCCGACCACGTCACCCGCGTCGACCTGGTCGACGCCAAGGGGCGCCGGCGCAGGCTCACGCCGCACCACGACACCGACCTGTTCTGGGCGGTGCGGGGCGGCAAGTCCAACTTCGGCGTGATCACCGAGATCGAGACGGCGCTGTTCCCGCTCACCCGGCTGTACGGCGGCACCATGCTGTTCGTCGGCGGCGTGCCCGAACTGCTCAGGGCGTACCAGAAGTTCACCCGCGACCTCACCGAGCGGATGACGACGTCCCTGGTGATCGTCAATGTTCCGGCCGACAGCCCGGCCTTCCCCGAGCCGCTGCGCGGCAAGACCCTCGCCAAGCTGCGCGTCGCGTTCACCGGTGACGCGGCGGAGGGCGAGAAGCTGCTGCGCCCGCTGCGCGCCCTCGGCCCCGCCCAGGACGGCGTGGCCGACATGCCGTACACCGACATCGCGAAGATCTACGCCGACCCGGCGGGCCCGATCCGCACGCGCGAGCGCGCCGGCACGCTGCGAGCGCTTGACGACCCGACGCTGCGGCGCCTGCTGCAGGCCGCGGGCCCCGACGCCGAACGGCCCCCGATGGCCGTGGAGATCCGTCACCTCGGGGGTGCGCTCGCGCGCCCCCCGAAGCACCCGAACGCGGTCGGGCCGCGGGATGCCGCGTTCACTCTGTTCGTCGCGGACATGGCGCCGAATCCGGCCCAGGACGCCGCGCTGGAGGCCGGGCAGCAGCGGGTCTTCGACATCCTCGGCCCCTCCCTGACCGGGCACGCGCTGCCCAACTTCCTCACCGACCACGACAGCACGGCCACGCGGGTGCGCCGCGCCTACCGGCCGCGGGACTACGACCGCCTCGCCACGCTGAAGCGCCGCTACGACCGGCACAACCTGTTCCGCGTCAACCACAACATCCCGCCCGCGGCCTGACCGGCCGCGCTCAAGTCCGGCCCCGGCGACCTGCCGGGGCCGGACGTCCGCACACCCGCAGCGGTGCGCGGCCGACCGGGCCCGTCAGTAGCCGATCGTGAAGCGCCGCTGGACGAAGCGCGGCAGCTCCGTCTCGTCAAGGAGGGCTACGGCGGCGTCCTCCACCGAGATGCGGCTGCGCCCGTCGGCGTCGACGACCGGCTGGTCGCCGCCGATCCGGAACCGACCCGTGCGCTCGCCGGGGGCGATGTCCTCGGCGGGGCTGAAGTAGGTCCACAGCCGGTTGGACGTGCGCAGGACGTTCAGGGCGTCCCGGTGGCCGCGCACCGCCGCCGCGTACGCGCGGGGCAGGCCGATCTCGTCGAGGCTTGCGTGCATCAGCTCGTCGGAGTCGGCGCGCACGAGGCCGGGTTCGAGCTCCAGGCTGCCCGCGCCGCCGATCACGATGAGCCGGGTCCGGGGGTGGCTCTCCAGCGCCTTCAGGAGCGCGCGGGCGGCCGTCGCGTAGACCGTGGGGTCGGCGATGGAGCGCTCCAGCGTGTCAGCCATGTCCTTGGCCGCGTTGCCGGGCTGGAATCCGCTGATGAGCACGTCGAGTCCGGGCAGGACGGCGGCGACGCTCTCGGCGTCGAGGACGTCGACGCTCCGCCAGGTGATGCGCTCCCGGTCCTCGGTGATCCGTGCGGCGTCGCGGGTGAACGCCGTGACGTGGTGCCCCCGTTCGAGTGCCTCCGTGACGACGCGACGGCCGATGGTGCCGGTGGCTCCGATGACTCCGATGTGCATGGCGCTCCCCTTCGTCGTGACACCGCACGACCCTCGTCGTGACGGCGTGCGAAAACTATACGGCGTGAAGTTTAGATACGGCAATCAACATGGGCACGCTGTACAGTGACCCCATGACCAAGGCGACTGCGGGCGGCACGAGAGGCCGCCGCGAGCGGCTGCGGGCCGAGACGACGGCGGAGATCAAGAAGGTCGCGCTCGACCTGATGGCGTCGGGCGGGCCCGACGCCATCACGCTTCGCGCCATCGCCCGCGAGATGGGCATGACCGCCAACGCCATCTACGGCTACTTCGCCACCCGCGACGACCTGGTCACCACGCTCGTCAGCGACGTCTACACGGCACTCGCCGACGCCGTGGACACCGCGTGGAGCGCGACGACCGTCGAGGCCCCGGCCGCCCGCATCCAGGCGTGGGCGCACGCCTTCCGCGACTGGTCCCTGGCCAACCCCGAGGGCTTCCGCCTCATCTACGGCGACCCCGTCCCCGGCTACCGCGCCCCCGACGGCGGCGCCGCCCCGGACGCCGCCCACCGGGTCTGCACCGGCCTCGCCGGGCTCGCGGCCGCCGCCTGGCCGGACGCCGAACACCTCTACGTGGACGGCGACTTCGCCTGGTCCGACTTCGACCCCGGCCTGCTCGCCAAGGTCCGCCCGGCCTTCCCCGACCTCCCCCCGGCCGCCGTCGCCCTCGCCCTGCGCATCTGGGGCCATCTCCACGGCCTGGTGTCACTGGAGGTCTACGGCCACCTGCGCACCCAGACCGTGAGCCCGGACAAGCTCTTCCGCGCCGAACTTGCCGCGCTCATCCGGTCGTTGGGGCTCACGCCGACCGCCTGAGGGCCCGGACCCGCCGCGGTCACAGGGCCGCGCGGAACTCCCCCGGCGTCCGCCCCGTCCGCCGCAGGAAGAACTTGCCGAAGTTCGCCGCCTCGCTGAAGCCCAGGCGGCGGCCGACGGCGGCCGCGCTCAGGTCGGTGTGGACGAGCAGCCGCTTGGCCTCCAGGACCACCCGGTCGTCGATGAGGGCCTTCGCGGGCCGCCCCGCCGCGGTCAGACAGACCCGGGTGAGGGTCTTGGGCGTGGTGGCGAGCCGGGTGGCGTACGCGGCCACGGAGCGCTCAGCGGCGAAGTCACGTTCCAGCGCGGCCCGGAAGCGCGTGAACAGCTCGCCGGGGCCGGTCGGCGCGGGCTCTCCCTCCGGCTCGGGCAGCAGCGCGATCCGCAGCAGGAGCGCGGCCAGGGTGTGGCGCAGCAGGTCGGTGGTGAGGGCACCCGGGTCCACCGCGTGGGCCGGGTCCGCCGCCTGGGTCGAGTCCGCCGCGTGGGCGTCGTGGGCTGCGGCAAGGAGACCGGTGAGCCGGGTCAGGTGTGCCCGGTCCCGCCCTTGCGTCTGCCAGTGCGCGGGGGCGAAGGGGTCGTCGAGCAGCGGCTGCACGCGCAGGGGCGGCGGGAAGTCGGGCGTGAACAGGACGAGCCGGGCCTCCAGCTCCGGCGCGCGGGCGTAGGCGTGCACCTGGCCCGGGCGGATCCACAGCAGCGTCCCGGGGCGGCAGTCGTGCCCGATGAAGTCGATCATGTGGGTGCCGTGGCCGTGCGTGACCAGGACGAGCAGATGGAAGTCGAGGCGCTGCGGCCCGCCTCCGCCGGGTCCCGGGGCGTGCGCGCGGGCGTCGGCGAGCGTCCGCACGTCGATGCCGAGGGCGGGGCAGTGCGGGTTGCGGTAGCCGATGTCGCTGATCGGCGCCGCCGCGGGGTGTCCGTTTTTGACCATGACTGCGTCCGAACGTACCTCGTGCTCCGGGTGGGCGCCCAGGGAGTGTGGAGGGGTGGGAGGAACGGGCCGCGGTCGGTGACACCCCGGCCGGACAGCGGGTTCCGCCGCCCCCGCCCTCCCCGCCGTACGCCGTCGTACGACCGGCCCTGCTGCTCCCCGCCGCGTCCACGGAGACCGAAATGACCACGACCACCGCCCCCTCGCCGCCCCCGGCGGCCCCCGCGCCCTCCGCCGTACGCGGTCGCGTCCTGCTCGCGGTCCTCGCGGCCGCCCCGGCCGTCGTCCTGCGCCTCAGCGGCGCCGAGGTCGGGGCGGTCACCGGCATGCTGGTCTTCGGGCTCGGCGTCCTTGCCGCCGCCGTGCTGCTCATGTGGGCCGCGGAGACCGCGCACGCCGACATCGCGGGGGCGCTCGCCCTGGCGCTGCTCGCGTTCATCGCCGTCCTGCCGGAGTACGCCGTGGACCTGTACTTCGCCTACACCGGCGGCTCGGACCCGGCCAGCGCGGCGTACGCGTCGGCGAACATGACCGGCGCCAACCGGCTCCTGATCGGCGTGGGCTGGCCGCTCGTCGCCCTGGCGGGCTATCTGGCCGCCCGGCGGGCCCGGGGCCGTGCCGCCGTGCCGCTCCCCACGGACACCACGCTCGCCGCGCACCGCCGCGTCGACATCGGGTTCCTGGCCGTGGCGGCGGTGTTCGCCTTCGTGCTGCCGCTGACACGGCAGATCGCCTGGTACGTGCCGCTCCTGATCATCCCTTGGTACGGCTTCTACCTGTGGCGCGTGGCGCGGTCGGGCCCCGACGAGGACGAGGAGTTCACCGGCGTGCCCGCGCGGCTGGCCCGACTCCCGCGACGGCGGCGCCGGTTGACGACCGTGGCGCTGTTCGCGGGCGCGGCGGCGGTCGTCTTCGCCGCGGCCGAGCCGTTCGCCACCTCGCTGATCTCCGCGGGCAGTTCGCTCGGCGTGGACCGGTTCCTGCTGGTGCAGTGGGTCGCCCCGCTCGCCACCGAGGCGCCCGAGCTGATCGTCGCGGTCGTCTTCGCCTGGCGGCTTCGGGCCGACGACGGTCTCGGCGCCCTGCTCTCCAGCAAGATCAACCAGTGGACGCTGCTCGTGGGCCTGCTGCCCGTCGCGTATCTCGCCGGAGGCGGCGGCTTCGGGATGCCGCTGGTGGAGCGGCAGGTGGACGAGGTGGCGCTGACCGCCGCGCAGACCGTGCTCGCCGTCGTGATCCTGCTGGACCTGCGCTTCCGCCTGTGGGAGGCGGCCGGTCTCTTCGGCCTGTTCGTGGCCCAGTTCCTGCTGCCCGCCGAGAGCGCGCGGATCGTCCTGACGTACGTCTATCTGGCCCTGGCCGCCGGGCTGCTCGTGCCGAGGCTGCGGCACGTCGGGCCGTCGCTGCGGGCGATCGGGAAGGGGTGAACACCTCCGCACCCTCCTCGATACGGGCCGGAGGCGGCCCCGGCGGGCCGCCTCCGGTCACGGTCGTGCGGACCGACGGGGTCAGGGTCGTGCGGACCGACAGGGTCAGGGCGTCGGCGCGGGCGCCGCCGGGCAGGTGGTGTCGCGCGTGGGCAGCTTGCCGGTGAGCAGGTAGCGGCTGCCGTGCTTGTCGACGCAGGAGTTGCCGTCGAACAGGAACTGGCCGTGGTTGCCGCCGCCCGCGACGACCAGGCGCGAGTCCTTCAGGGCCGCGTGCATCCGGCGCGCGCCGGGCAGCGGCGTCGCCGCGTCGTCCTTGGCCTGGAGCAGCAGCGGCGGCGGCACCTTCACGGAGCCGATCTTCACCGGGGTGGTGGGCTTGGCCTTCCAGAACGCGCACGGGGCGCTGTACCAGGTGTTCAGCCAGCCGAAGAGGGGCGCCTTGCGGGCCGATGCGCGCGTGTCCGTGCGCCAGGTCTTCCAGTCCCGGGGCCAGGGGTCGTCCACACACGTGTAGGCGAGCATGGCCGGGTTGACGGCGCCGTCGGCGAGCTGGTCGGTGGCCGAGAGCAGCGTGCCCGCGTCGCCGCGCCGGTAGTCGGAGACCGCCCGCGCGAGGTCGCCCCACATCAGGTCGGTGTACATACCGGAGGCCAGCAGGTCGTCGAGCTCGGCGCTCCCGGCCCGGCCGCCGGCCGGGTGCGCGGCCAGCTTCTTGCGGGTCGCCTCCCAGGTGGCGGCCACCTTCGCGCGGCTGCTGCCCAGGTGGTAGGTGCGGTCGTGCTTGGCGGTCCAGGCGAAGAACTGCTCGGCCCGGTGCTGCATCGCCGTGTTCTGCTGGAACTGGGACGTGTAGCTGCTCGCCGTCGGGTCCATGACGCTGTCGAGGACCATGCGGCCGGTGTGCTTCGGGAAGAGGGTCGCGTACGTGGCGCCCAGGCGCGTGCCGTACGAGTAGCCGAGGTAGTCGAGCTTCGTCCGGCCGAGCGCGGCCCGGATGCGGTCCATGTCCCGGGCGGCGTTCTCGGTGGTCATGTGCGGCAGCAGGTCGCGGGAGTGCTCCTGGCACTGTGCGGCGACCTTGCGGGCCACGGCCAGCCGCTTCTTCTCCTGGTCCGCGTTCGCGGGGGTGTAGGGCAGGGCGGGGTGCTTGCTGAGCTTGCTCGTGTCGCCGCAGGAGACCGGGGTGCTGGCGCCGACGCCGCGCGGGTCGAAGCTGACGACGTTGTACTTCTGCGCGACCTTCTCGGGCAGCGAGGCCCACACCGACTTGGCGACGGCGATGCCGGACTCACCCGGTCCGCCGGGGTTGACCACGAGGGTGCGCGGGGCGTCGCCCGAACCCGCGACGGACAGCGTCAGCTTGATCTGACGGCCGTTCGGCTTCTTGTAGTCCAGCGGCACCTTCAGCGTGGAGCAGTAGGTGCCGCGCGGCGCGTCCGTACCGGCGGGGCAGGTGCCCCAGCGCGGCCCGGCCGCCGGGGCCGACGCGTGCGCCGCCGCGGGCATCCCCACGGCGAGCAGGCTCAGGGCTCCGACGACGGCAGCGGTGCCGCCGACGATGCGCTTCGGTCTCATGTGCTGTCTTCCCGTCAACTCGATGACTCTCAGCAGGGAAGACGGCCGAACCAAACGTCAGGTTTCGCCCCACGGACCACAGTCGAATGCCCGGCAGGAAGGCAGGCACGAGCCCTGACGACCACGGAGTTGCGGTGCTCCGTGGTCGCCAGGGGACCCGTGCCCGCGCTGCCGTCATGGCTGACCGGACCGCACCGGGGTCACCTCGTCGGCCTCGTCCTGGCCGGATCGCCGACGCATCCCGGTGGTTCGGAAACCGACAACCGCTGGCTCAGAATCCGATGGCCTCGCGGAGCAGGAGGACGGTGCCGCGTCCCGGGGCGTATTCCGCGTTGAGGATGAGCAGGCGGTTGACGGCGCTGTCCCAGCCGTAGGCTTCCTGCGTGCGGGCGGTTTCCAGCGGGAGCAGTGCTCCTCGACACGGCGCAGCGCGGCGGGCAGGTCGGGCACCACCTTCTGCGCCCCGACGATCCAGATCGCACGCGCGGCGCCACCCGCATTGCCGGGCAGCTGGCTTCCGCTGCCCGACGCGATCACGAGGGAGCCGGTCTCGGTGACCGCGTGGACGCTGCCCACGATGACGTCGGGGCTGGCGGTCAGTCGGCGGATCTCGTTCATCTGGGTGGCGCGGTCCATGGCCATGACGCGGGGCTTGATGGCGTCGTACCGCCCGCTGTCGTTGAGGTCCTCGGCGATGCCGGACAGGCGGAGAGTCTCGCTGGACCCGGTGAACACGCTGGCGCCGTCCGCGATCAGATCCTTCACGCGGGTGCGCGCCTCGGCGACGTCGTCGAGGATCTCCACGGTGAAGCCGTGCGCGGTCAGCGCGGCGGCCGCCCGCTCCAGGCGCTCCGCGGGCACCGGGGCGGTGAACGGCGTGGTCGGCATGGAGGTAGTCATGATGGCTCTGCTTCCTGTTCGCTGGGCGATGTGTTCGCCTCATCAGTTCGACAAGACAGCCCTCCAGAACGTCAGGCGGCGCCCGGCCTCACATTCCGGGAGGCTGTCTTGTCGAACTGATGAGGGCAGATGCGACCGAGGGAGCTGTCGGCACCATGACCACCCGATCCGAGCCGGGACAGGGACGGCCCGATCCGGGCCTGGACGCGATCATGAGCGAGCGGCGCCAGCTGATCAATCTCGCGTACCGGCTCCTTGGTTCCCTCGCCGAGGCCGAGGACGCCGTCCAGGAGACGTACACCCGCTGGTACGCCATGACCCGGCAGCAGCAGGACGCCATCGAGTCGCCCGGCGCCTGGCTGACGACGGTCGCGAGCCGCGTCTGCCTGAACCTGCTCGGCTCGGCACGGGCCCGGCGGGAGACCTACGTGGGCGAGTGGATCCCCGAGCCGCTGCCCGAGCGCACGGAGTGGATCAGCGGGCGGCCGGGCGGCGGCAGCGTCGACCCGGCCGACCGGGTCACCCTGGACGAGTCGGTCAACCTGGCCTTCCTGGTCGTGCTCGAATCGATGACCCCGGCCGAGCGCGTCGCCTTCATCCTCCACGACGTCTTCTGCCACTCCTTCGCCGAAGTGGCCGAGATCGTCGGCCGGAGCCCGGGGGCATGCCGTCAGCTGGCCTCGTCGGCCCGCCGCCGCATCCGGGACTCGCAGCCCTCCGCGACCCCGTCGGCCCAGCGCGCGGGCGTCGTCAGGGACTTCAAGCAGGCGTGGGAAGCCCGGGACATCGACGCTCTCATCGGGCTGCTCGACCCCGACGCCACGGCGATCGCCGACGGCGGCGGCCTCGCCACGACGTTCCTGCACCCCATCGAAGGCGGCGAGCAGGTCGCGCACGCCTGGGCCGAGATCGCCCGCAGGAAGCCCGACAACATGACGTTCCAGGAGCGCATGGTCAACGGCCAGCCCGGCCTGGTGGCCGAGCAGGACGGCGTCACCGTGACGGTGTTCGCGTTCGACGTCGCGGGCGACCGGATCAAGCAGATCTGGGTGGTGCGCAACCCCGAGAAGCTCCGCCACTGGTCGACCGGATGAGGCGCGCTTCCGGCTGAGGCGCGCTTCCGTACGCAACCGACGCCGCGGGGCCCTCAGTCGGTGGTCGACCGGGGGCGGTGCCGGTCGACGATCCCCTCGACGATGCTCAGCAGCCGGTCCCCCGCCTGGTCGATGCTGCCGTTCTGCGTGCTGACCTGCGCGCCTTCGAGTACGAAGGTGATCTCGGCGGCGGCCTGCTCGGGGTCGGGCAGGCCCGCATCGGCGCACATGCCGACCAGTCTGCGGGTCTGGCGGGCCTTGTGCTGCTCGATCACTTGGCGCCCGGGATGGGAGCGGTCGGGCAGCTCGGCGATGGAGTTGATGAACGGGCAGCCCCGGTGTGAGATCGCGGGCAGCCCCTCGGCGATGAAGCGGGCCAGGCCCAGGATCTGCTCCCGCGGTCGGCCGGGGTGTGCGGCCTCGGCCCGGTCGAAGGCCGCCTGGTAGTCGGCGGCGACGATCCGCAGCCACTCCGCGACCAGGGCATCCTTGGTCTCGAAGTGCCGGTAGATTGCCATCTTGGTGGTCTCGGCCCGCTCGGCGATCGCCTGGACGCCCACCCGCCGGATCCCCTCGCTCTGGAAGAGCTCCTCCGCCGCGTCGAGGATGCGCTCGCGGGGCGGCAGCTTCGCCACTCTGCTCGGCCTGCTGGTGGTCGATGTCATGACTGCTCCGTGGCGTCCGGTCAGTTGGGCTCTTCAACTCCCTGCTATGGTACCCGTCCGTCCCGGACGATACCGATCGGTATCGTCCGGGACTGAAAGGTATCGTTCGCACTGCTGGGAGTGACAGTGAGAGTGACCGAGTACGCGAGCTTCGACGCGGTCGGACTCGCCGAACTGGTGGCCAGGGGCGAGGTGACCCCCGCCGAACTGGAAGCAGCCGCACGCGAGGCCGCGCGGGCAGTCGATCCGCAGATCAACGCCATCGTGGAGACATGGCCGACCGACGACGAGCCCCGCCCCGGCAGCACACCGCTGGCCGGGGTCCCGTTCCTCATCAAGGACGTCGGCGTCACCATGGCCGGGAGGCGGACGGAGCTGGGCAGCAGGCTCGCGGCCGGCAACGTCGCGGGCGCCGACTCCTTCCTGATGGCGCGCTTCCGCCGCGCCGGCCTCGTGACGTTCGGGCGTACCGCGACACCGGAGATGGCCTACGGCATCGCGACGGAACCCGTGCTGTACGGCCCGACCCGCAACCCGTGGGACCCGGAGCGGAGCGCGGGCGGATCCAGCGGCGGCGCGGGCGCGGCGGTCGCCGCCGGGGTGGTGCCGATCGCCCACGCCACCGACGCCGCGGGCTCCCTCCGCATCCCCGCCGCCCACAACGGCCTCTTCGGGCTCAAGCCCACCCGTGGCCGGGTCTCCATGGGCCCCGACGTCGACGAGATCTTCAACGGCCTGGCCGTGCACGGCAGCGTCAGCCGCACCGTTCGCGACAGTGCGGCACTGCTCGACCGGATCCGCGGCCCGGAACCGGGTGACCCCTACTCCGCCCAGGAGCCGCCCCGGCCCTACGCGGAGGAAGTCACCCGCCACCCGGGCGCGCTGCGCATCGGTGTCCTCCCCCAGGCATGGGGCGGACGCCGCACCACCGCACCCGTGGCCGAGGCCCTGTCCCGTACCGTGCGCCTGCTCGAATCCCTCGGGCACCGGGTGGAGGAGGTCACGGTGGACCTGGGGGTGGACTGGGAGGAGTTCGTCCTGGCCAACGCCCGTCTGATGACGGTGAATCTCGCGGCCTGGGTCGACGGGCTCGCCACCACCCTCGGCCGGCCCGTCGACCCCTCGACCCTGGAGCCGGTGACCCTGGCCGGCTACCACTACGGGCAGCGGGTCGGCGGCGCCCAGTTCGTCACCGCTCTCGGGGCCCGGAACCGGGTCGCCCGCAGCCTGGCCCGGTACTTCGACACCCACGACCTGCTGCTCACGCCGACCTTGCCGGAGCTTCCCCCGCTCCTGGGCACCTACGCCGAGGGCGCGGAGGCGCTGGACGGCCTCGGCTGGATCGACCGCCTCAACGACCGCTCGCCGTTCACCATGCCGTTCAATGTGGCGGGCACGCCCGCCATGTCCGTGCCCGTGACGGCCGACGCCGGGACGGGGCTTCCGATCGGCATGCAGTTCGCCGCCGGGTACGGGCTCGAAGGCCGCCTCTTCCGCCTCGCCGGGCAACTCGAACAGGCGAGCCCGTGGTCGGGCCGCACCCCCATGGTGTGGGCGGGGAACCACACCCCGCGTGACCCCGGTCAGGCCGGCGCCGGGGGATCGATCTCGCCGCCGACTCCGGAGCGACCGGCCGGCACGCCGACCAGCTGAACACCCACGTACTCACGGACGGTTTCGTCGAAGGCGTCGACCACCGCGTCCGTGATGGCGCGGATCAGCTGCCCCGGGGCGTCATCGATGCCCGGCAGGCGCAGCGCGGCCTCGCGTACGTGGAGCGAGACGACGGGGGCGTGCACGACGCCCGGCACGCCCCCGACACCCCAGCGCTGCCTCGGGATGCCGAAGATCTCGACGACGGCCATGGACCGCGCCCGCTCGCCGTAGACCTGGACCAGCGCCTCCGTGAGCGACGCGACCAGGCGGCCCTCGGCCTTCCCGTCGAGCTTCTCCTCGTGAACACGTACCTGAAAGTGCGGCATCGGACCCTCTTTCGATGGACTGCGCGCCTACTCTTGCCCTGGAGACGGCTTTGCTTTGCAAGCAAAGTAGCTTTAACACCAAAGCTAAATTTGGGAGGGTGCGGTGTCAAGGGAGGGTGCGGTGTCGAGCAAGAAGCCCCGGCCCGAGAAGGCGGGCGAGGGCGAAGCCCCCGGGGTCGATGACGCGGTCCGGGGACTGCTGCTGCTCATGCCTCGCATGGTCGGCGTGGCCAAGCGGATTCCGGTGCCCGAGGAGCTCCGGTCCCTCGAGCTGGCCCCTCGGCATCTGTCCCTGCTGTCGTACCTGCTCTTCGACGGGCCCATGACCGTCAACGACCTGGCAGCCAGGCTCGAGGTCGCACCGACGACGGTCAGCCTGATGGTCGGCGAGCTGCACCGCAAAGGAATCCTGGAACGGGACGAGGACCCGGCAGACCGGCGTCGGCGCATCGTGCGCATCGCCGACGACAAGCAGCCGGCGATCGAGGGCTGGCTGGCGCGCGGCGCCGCGGCCTGGCGGAAGGCCCTCGCGCCCCTCTCCCCCGACCAGCGGCGGCTGTTCGTCGACACGCTGCGCGCGTACGAGGCCGCCATGGTCGAGAGCCTGACCTGACGTCGGCGGAGCCGGGAGGGGGGCGGCACTTGCCGGATCTCGGGCCGGGTCCGGGCCGCCGCTTCCTGAGCCGCTACCTCGTAGGCCGCTACCGCCCGGGCCGCTACTTCTTGGGCTCCCGGAAGCGGCCGAACGCCTTCGTGAAGGCCCTCAGCGGCGAGCCCTCCCCCTTCGCCGACCTCGGCGTGGCCGACCCTGCGCCACCGTCGCCGCCGGTCGCCTCGGCGAGGGCGACCTGCGCCGCCTCGGCCGCCTCCCGGTACAGGTCACGGGACTTCGTCATGGCGTCGAGCGCCTCCGCGTACTTGGTGACCATGTCCTGGGCGTGGGCCAGCTCCTCGTCCGGCGTGAGCAGGTGCCAGCCCTGGCGCAGGCGTATCAGGGCGCGCTCGGCCTCGGCCGGCAGCGGGCGCGGCAGCGCGGCGAACTCCTCGATCCTGTCGATGAGTTCGATCGGCTCCGAGCCGTCCAGGAAGACGCTGCGCACCGAGAAGCGCTCCGCGTCGTACTCCGGTGTCTGCGGCTCCGTGGGCAGGATGACGGCGCCGCCGCGCGGCATCCGCACGTTCAGCACGCGCTTCATCGCGAAGTCGGCGATCTGCGCCTGCTCCGGTGCGCCCCGGTGCTCGACCACCCGGTGCCGCAGGCTCGACGGCAGGAACACCGAGAGCGGCCGCTGGCCCGTCGCGTCCGGCGTCATCGCCTCGTGCACCACGACGTGGATGAACCAGCTCTGCCGGGTGCAGTCCCGCAGCCGGTGGCGCAGCTCGTCGTCGTCCTTCGGCAGGGGGTTCGTCGTGCGCAGGCGCACGTCCGGCACCGTGTCGAGGTCCCAGGCGACCTGGTCGCTGTCGGGCCAGAACATGGTGGCGGGCGAGGGCCACTCCACGTCCCACGCCCGCTCCGCCTCGGCAGCGAGGACCCAGGTGACGCCCTCGCCCTGCTTGCGGCGGGACTCGGGGTCGTACAGGGTCAGCTGCGCGCGCACCGTGACGTCGTCGGCCACGCGCCAGCGGGCCTCGAAGAGGCGGCGGGCCGACGGACCGGGGTCGGCGGACTCGTCCCGCGGGTGCAGGACGGTGGGGCGGGCCGCCTCGGCGGGGTCGAGGTCCAGGAAGTCGTCGAGCACCCCGGCCGCCTTGAGGGCGATCAGGTTGCGCCGGACGTCCTGCTCGGGCTCGGGCCCGAGGTGGCGTCCGCGCCCGAGCCACGCGGTGTCGGGGGCGGTGGTCGAGGAGGTCGTGTTCTTGGCCATGGAGTCGTTCTGTGGGCGATCGGGACCCCACCAGTATGAGCCGTGAACCTGTCAATGGAAGCGGGCGCGCCCGCGGCGGAGCTGCGAAAAAGCGGTGGAGCCGCGCCGCTGCCCGCCGTTACGGTGCTGCCGCACGTTGTCGCCTGGTCAAGGGAGGGCCGTTGTACACCAAGTGAGACACCCCGAGCGCTGATTCGTCGCGCGTCGCCGTCGTGCGCCGCGCTCTTTTCGCTGCGGTCTTTCTCACTGAACTGGTGTACACCTGTGCTCAACACCTGGGTGGTCGTTCCCACCTGCCTTCCTCTCGTAGTCCGCCGTTGTCACGCGTGCTCGTCCGAGCGCTTCCGGGCGAGCGGCAAGTTTCGCGTCAACGCGCACCACAAGCTCCTCGACATCTGGCTCCTCGTGCTCTGCACCGCTTGCGGGCAGACCGCGAAGCTCACGGTCCTGGAGCGGGTCCAGGTGCGCTCCCTGCGCCCCGACTTCCTCGACCGTCTGCACGACAACGACCTCGGCCTGACAGCCGAACTGCTCCAGGACCCGGGCGTGCGGCGCCGCAGTCGCATCGCCCTCGACTGGGCCGGAGCCTGGCGCCTCGACACCCAGGGATCCGATCACGGAGCGGATCGCGGAGACGGTGAAGCCATCGACGTCTCCGTCCGCTTCGCGGCACACATCCCTGTCCGGCCCGTCCGGCTGATCGCGGAAGGGTTCGGTCTGCCGCGGGCCGAGGTCGAGCGGCTGATCACCGAAGGGAAGCTCGTCTCGGCGGTCCGGCTGAGCGGCAAGGTGTCCGGCGACTTCACCTTCACGCTCAAGCTCTGACACGTCCGCCTCGTCCGTCGTCCTCGTCCGTCGTCCAAGGGATCGGGCCCGTCCGGCACAACCTGCCGGACGGGCTTGTCCCGGCCTCGGGGGAATCGACGGGGTTCACCGGATCCGTGCCTCGTCGGCGGTCTACTGTGACGGACACGCCGCGCTGCACGCCGCGGTCACATGAGGAGGTAGTCCTGTGTCATCGCCCTGTGACCCCCAGCACGCTCCCGCCGGTGATGTGAGCGCGGCACTCATGATGATCGACTCCCGGCTCAAGGCCATCTACGACGGCAAGACCCAGACCGACCCCGAACAGCAGGCGCTGATCGACCAGTTCGCCGCATCGCTGGGCCCCCAAGGCGTCGACGACATGCTCGACGGCGCGTGCACCCTCATCTACATGTTCATGCAGTGGCTGCGCATGGCCTACGAGGACCACAACGAGGACGTCATCGCGATCGTGGTGCCCAACCTCGTGGCCACGATGCGCATGATGCCCAAGAGCATCCCCCGCGAGGCCATTCCCACCATGGCCGGTCTGCTCATCGCCGCGGGCACCGGCCTGAGCCCCAGCCTGTGGCGCAAGCAGTTCGGCTACTGGCTCACCGACGAGATGACTCCCCTGGAAGCGACCGCCTTCCTGCTCGCGGAGCACATCAACCGCCTCACCGACGACCGCGACTTCGCCACCCGCATGATCACGAAGGCGCTGTCCGCGGCAGCCGAGGACTGACGTGCGTTCCCGCTGGGCCCATCACCCCGACAATTGGCTCGCGGCCCGAGGCGTCCGTCCGTAGCCTGCGATCATGCGCATCCCGGTTCAGGACCTCACCGCCGCCGACCACGAACTCATCGACTTCGCCCGGGCCATCGTCGACGCGAACACCGACGGGGAGGACGGAGTCCACACCATGGGCGCCGCCGTCCGCGCCGTCGACGGCACGATGCACGGCGGCATCAACCTCTACCACTTCACCGGCGGCCCGTGCGCGGAGCTCGTCGCCCTGGGCAACGCCCGCGCCTCCGGGGCCCGCGAACTGTCCACCATCGTCGCGGTGGGCAATCTGGGCCGCGGCGTCATCGGACCGTGCGGCAGGGACCGGCAGGTGCTCTTCGACTACCACCCGGACATTCGCGTGCTCCTCCCCACGGCACAAGGTGTCGGAAGCGTCCACATCAAGGACCTGGTGCCGTTCGCCACGGCGTGGAGCCCGGATTCCGGATCCGCGGCGTTCCCAGATGCGCACGAGCCCCCGGAGGGCCCGTCGGACCAGGCCTGACGATCTGAGAGGATCCCCAGGACCGTACACACGCGGACCCTCTACGAACGCAGGGATGGGACCCATGATCGTTCTGGTGCTGAGCGCCTTCCTGGTACTCGCCGTGGGCGGCTGCGCCTGCGTGGTGTGGGCCCAGCGGGGCGGACCCCGTTGGACCCGCGCCGTGGCGTCCGCGACGCTCACGGCGGGCGAGCTGGTCCGCCGCTCCCAGAAGAACCAGCGCCGCAGCAGCCAGGGGCAGACCCTCGACTCCGGCGACTGACACCTCGCGTGAAGGAGCATGACCGTTCATGATCACTGAGAACGACGCCCGGACCGTCGAGCGCGTCCTCGACTGGGCCCGTCGGCAGCCGGACCTGCAGGCCGTGCTGCGTACGGGGTCACGGGCACGCCGCGACGGCACCGTGGACGTCTTCTCCGACCATGACATCGAGCTCTACACCACCGACGTCGCCCGGTACGAGGACGACGGTGCCTGGGTCGGGCAACTGGGCCCGGTGGTGGTCCAGGTGGGCCTCGACGGCCCGTGGGAGAACCCGGCCCGCCTGGTGTTCTTCGAGGGCGGTGTGAAGGTCGACTTCCAGGTGGTGCCGGTGGCCCGCCTGGCGAAGATGGCCGCCGAGGGCCTCGACGACCTGCACGAGCGCGGCTACGAGGTGCTGTGGGACCGCGAGGGCGCGGCGGCCGCGCTGCCGGAGCCCACGGGCAGGGTGTCGGCCGAGCTGCCCGACGCCGAGGAGTTCGCGGAGCTGTGCGCCGAGTTCTGGTTCGAGGTCGCGCACCTGCCGCGCTATCTGGCCCGCGGCGAGCTGTGGGTGGCCAAGTCCCGGGACGCGACCACGAAGGAACTCCTCGAGTGCATGATCGAGTGGCACGCCCTGACGCTGCGGGGCGCCGACCACGACGTCTGGTACGGCGGCACGCGCATGCGTAACTGGGCGGCCCCTGGAGTGTGGGAGAGCCTGCCGGAGACCTTCGGCGCCTTCACCGCGGACGACGCCCTGCGCGCCGCCCGCGCGACGGCCGACCTCTTCGCCCGCCTGGCCCGCGAGGTGGCGCAGGCCCACGGCTTCCCGTATCCGGAGAAGGCCGAGCGTGCCATCCGCCCGACCCTGGACGAGGTTCCGGAGCTCTGAGCGGAGTCCCGGCGACACCGGCCGGGCCGCGCGGGATGTCCCTGTGACCCCCTCCTCTGCCCGGCTCACAGCGCCGGTACGGGCGTGGCCCTGATCCAGGCCACGCCCGTGAAGCTCTTGGCGGCGATGTGGATCTCCGCACGGCGGAATCCGGTGGCGGTCAGACCGCTGTAGCCCTGGGCGACCAGGTCCTGGTAGAGCGCGTCGGAGAACGCGGTGACCAGGTGGGTCGACGGGGTGTCGGCGAGGGTGCGGCGCACGGGGTCGGAGTCCAGGACGCGAAACAGGGCGACCACGGCGGAGCCCGCGAATCCGCCCTGCGCGTCGTGGACGATTCCCTGGTGCAGGCCAGCCCGCATCCGGATGTGCCGCGCCTGCGAGGCCACGGCGTTCGCCTCCGCAAGGGCCAGCGCCAAGCCGTCCAGGAGCGCTGGTACGACTCGGGTTTCGTCGATGCCCGACTCGAACACCAGGAGATAGCCGTCGCCTTGCGCCTGGCGGCCGCAGCGGTGCCAGTCGACGCCGGCTCGCGCGCAGGCCGCACGGAGCGTGCGCAGCAGGACGCGCTGGAGATGGATCATGCCGGTGTTCTCGCGGGCGCTGTACTTCTCGATGTCCACGGCGAAGCACAGGCGCCGCAGGCCCGGGGGCAGTTCGTCGTCGCCGACCGCGGGAAGGTCCTCGTACGCGGCGAGTGCCCAGGCGCCGGGTAACACCGCCTCCTGGTGGGCGACCGGTGCGGCGGCGGGCCAGAGGTCGGCGGCCACGAGCCGGAAGGGTGTCTCGTCCAAAGTCGCCGCTTCCCTGCGCCTGAACGCCCCGCCGAGGACCGGTTGGGCCGTGACCGTGGTCAGGCTCAGCGTGCCGGACAGCTCGGTCGCGGCTGCCGGGAGCCGCACCACGGCTTGGGCCCAGCGCCCGTCGGGGCGCAGCGCCCCGTGCCTCCCCGGCGCCCGGAAGATCCACTGGAGCCGGTCCTTGCCGAGGCCGAATACGGCGACGTCCGCCCCGTCGACCGTGGTGCTGCCGGGAGCCGGGTGCAGGGTCACGGCGTGCGGGCCGCCGTCGAGCAGCACGGTGAGCGTCGCCTCTCGGTAGTCGCGGCCGCCCGGCAGCGCTTCCAGGTCGAAGGGGAAGCACAGCAGGACGTCGCGGGGCGCGCGGCCCCCGTCGCCGGGACCGGATGCAGCCGTGGTGGCGTCGCCGGTCACTCGGGGCAGGGCGTAGCCGAGGGGGCGTCCCAGCGATGCTCCCGCGACGCGCTCGCGTACGGGAGTGCCTCCTTTGGCTGTCGCGGTGTCCCGGGCGTACAGGTCGACGGTGGCCAGTACGTCGTCGTACGCGTCGCTCCGGCCCATTTCCTGGTCCCCCTTGCTGATCGTGCCTGGTCGGTACTCGGCGTCGGTGCTCAGACGTCGTCCGCGTCGGACAGCCGGGCGGCCTCGTGCAGGTCCGTCCGGGAGAGGACGGTCAGTCTGCTGTAGCCGATCCGGATGACGCCGTGCTCGGCCAGTTCACCGAGTACGTGATGGACGCGGCGCTCCCTGGCTCCGACCAGTCCGGCGATCTCCGCCTGGGTCAGCCGTGGTCCGATCAGGACGCCGCCTGCCTGCGGTCGGCCGTAGTCCTCGACGAGATCGAGGAGGACCCGGGCCACCCGCGTGGCGACCGGGCAGCTGCCGAAGTCGCCGCGGCGCCGGACCGACCAGCGGTTCTTACGCACCAGCATGCGGCTCACCGCGAGGGCCGCGGCGGGGTACCGGTCCAGGCAGCCGAGGAACGCCTGTTGCCCGATGCGCCGGGCGGTCACCGCTCCGGCGGCGGTGACGGTGGCCGACCGGGGCCCGTTGTCGAGCGCGGCGAACTCCCCCACGAGTTCCCCGCCGACCCGGACGGCGAGCAGGGCCGTGTCGCCCTTCTCCGACAGGGCCGTGACCTTCGTGACGCCGGTCAACAGGAGCAGGACGAACGTCTCCCGGCGGCCCTCGGCGAGCAGTGTCTCGCCGGGGGCGTACGCGCGGGGCGTCCCCAGGGAGAGCAGGACCTTCGCGGCCTCCCCGGCACCGGCGAGCTCCGCGAGGAACGTGCCGTGCGGCCAACGCTCCCGGGGGTTGGCGTCTGGGGTGTGCGTCTCCGGCATGCGGAACCTTCCCGGCCTTACCGGTGCCTCGCGGCAGTCGTGACGTACCGCATCGTAGTGCCCTGTTCATGGCTCATTCCTGTTGTTCCGCGGGGAGTTCGAGCATTCCGAACCGTCGTGGAGGCGGTGCGCACCGGACTGCTCGCCACCGCGGCCTCGGAGCGGCACCCTCATGTGCCGCTCCCTCCGGGGTACGGCCATGCGGTGGCATGCACGGTGTGGACGCTGTAGTGGAACTCGCCGGCCCCTTCCATCTCCTGGTCCCGGAACGCCTCCCACACTTCCTGCAGCAAGGGGATCAGGGCGGGATCGGTGGCTTCCGTGCTCCGTCGCACGTCGGTGAGGGCGTTCAGGTCCATGGAGCGGTCCCCGATGACGAGGTGCACGGTCTCGGGCCGCGGACCGTGGCGCGGGACGTCCCGGGGCCAGGTGATCTTGATGGGCTTCGTCGTGCACGTGGTGCGGTGGGGCGCGCCCCGGGGTTCGAGGCGGTATCCACCGGGCCGGTCGTTGGTCACCAGGGCGGTGCGGCCGCTCAGACCGACGCCGAGCACCCAGAAGTACAGCGCGTCGTCGGAGTGGTTCGTCACGGTGACGCGGTAGCGGTCGCGTTCGTGCAGTCGCTCACCGCGTGGCTCCAGGGGACGCCAGGTGCCGCTGTGGGCCGGGGTCTGGATCTCGAAGCGGACCTCCGTCTCCGCGCTCAGCAGGGCTTCGCCCTCGGGTGTGCCGAGGGCGCGCACGCGCTCCCCGCGCGCCAGGACCTCCAGCAGCTCGACGAGACCGGAAGCATCCGCTCCGGTGGTCTTCAGCGGCTCACGCAGGGGGAGGCCGTCAGCGTTCAGCACGGTGGCGGTGCCGTCGTCGAGGCGGACGGTGGCGAAGGCCGCCCGGTCGTGGGTCTCGGCGAGCCGAGGACAGTCGCCGAGGTGTCGGCGCAGCGCGTCGGCCAGGGCTCCGCCGCCCTCGATGCGCACCAGACGGCGGTCGTGGATCCGCAGGGGCAGTGCGTACGAGCCCGGCGGCAGCTCCGCCGTGAACAGCCCGTCGGGCAGGGGTGCCGCGCCGGTCGCCGGATCGGCCTCGGGCCGCGCCTCCAGCACGGCGTCGCCCGCCTCCAGCGCGTCCACGATGACCGGCACCGTCACGTCGCCACCGCCGCCCGGCTCCGGGTCCGCGGCCGCCAGGTCCGTGGCCTCGTGCCAGGGGGCGTCGCAGGGGAACACCATGCGCAGGGTGTCCTCCCGGTCCAGGCCGAACAGCGCACCGCCGGGGACGATGAACCTGCCGTCCCTGCGGACCAGCGGCAGTCGTTCCGGCTGCGACCGTTCCTCCAGGGAGAACGGCAGCCGTCCTGCGGGCCCGCCCGCGTCGGGCCGCTGCTGCGCCTGCCGCTGCTTGACCCGGTCCCGTACGCGGCCGATCAGCGCCGACCAGGGCACGTGGTGTGCGGCGGGCGAACGGAGCGCGTCGGCCAGGGCGGCGGTGAACACTCCTTGGCGCCCCCTGCCCGGGTGGACCTCCGCCTCGAACGCCGGGCCGTGCTGCTGGCTGGCCGTGAGCCTGACGACGTTCGGGACCAGCGGCGCGTTCTCGCGGGCGAGGGCCTTGTTCCGGGCGAACCCGTCGTCGTGTGCGACCTGGTCCGGGGGCGCCGATTTCACCAGCCACCGGTCCGATGCGGGGGCGTCGCCGCGTACCGCCCCGTCGGCGTGGCAGGAGTCGAGTACGCATGTGACGTTGGGGGTGAGGCGGGCGAGCACACGGGACACGACGGTCAGTTCGGCGGCCAGGTAGCCGCGGAAGTCGTGGGGCGTGCTCTGTTCGATGTCGACAGGCACCAGATATTGCAGGTCTCCGTGCAGGGACCCGTGCCCCGAGAAGTACACGACGACTCCGTCTCCGCGCCGGGTGTCGCGGCACAGCCGGTCCAGCGCCCGGGTGATGCCCGCGTAGGTCGCCTCCCCATGGGTGTGGGCGCGGATGTCGGTGAAGCCGTGGTCGGCCAACGTCCGGTGCATGACCTCGACGTCCGTGTGCACTCCCGTCAGGTTGAACGTCTGGGCGCCGATGAGGACCGCGCGCAGTGTCATGTCACATCCCTACGTGGATGAAGGGCGCCCAGTGGGACGGGTGCCGGTGGTCCTGGTCCGTGACTCCCAGCTGCTCGCTGTCCCTCATCCCGGGGTGGGGCCAGTGCCGGGAGCGGTGCGCGGGTCCGGGTCGTACTCCGGCTCGGTCGCACAGGGTGCGGAACTCCTCGTCCCGTTCGGCGCCCGGCAGGTCCCGGACGGCGAGCTGGGCCTCCCTCAGTGCCGTGCCGACGCGCACGGCCGGGTCGGCGGCGAGCCGGCGGTAGGTGCGAGTGATCACAAGGCAGCCGGTGCTGTCGTGGACCGGCCAGAGCGAGACGAGGGTGTGCCGCGCCCCGGTGATCAGCGCGGCCCGGGTCAGGCCGAGGACGTCGCCGCCCGCGGTGGCCCTCCCGCGTCCGGTGTCGCAGGCGGACAAGGTGAGCAGCTGCGGTGCGTGCGCGGTGTCGAGCAGGTCCGCGAGACCGAAGTGGTCGTCCCCGGCGAGCTGGAGTCGGCTGCGGTGCGGGGCGAGGTCGTCCACGAGCCCGTGCGTGGCGAGATGGATCAGGCCGCAGCCGCGCGCCGCTTCGAGGACCGCTTTCCGGCTCGCCCCGGTTCCGGTCAGGAGCCGGTGGCGGGGCAGCAGTCCGGCGATCTCGACGGTTTCCGCCGCGGTGCCGGGCAGGGCCGCCAGGCCGTGGCGTGTGCTGCTCGCGGGCGCGCCGACGAGCAGCGTGTCGAGCCGTGACCAGGGCTGTTCCGGGGTCTTTCGGCTCAGCCGGGGGACCAGGGAGGCGGCGGGGAGGTACGAGACCTCATGGACGGCGCCGAAGAGGTCCCCGTTCCAGGGCAGGGCGTGGAAGGGCAGCAGGGCGAGCCCGGCGGGCGGGACCACGACGACGTGGTGTCGGTCGCGCAGCAGTTTGCGGAAGGGCTCAAGGAGCAGCGCGGCCAGCTCCGGCCCGTCGGCTTCGCCGTCGCCGGCCCGGCCGGAGCACCAGGCGTGGAAGCGGCGGGATCCCGCGACCGTGCCGCGCGACCACCGGACGCGGTCCTGAGCCCGCAGCGTGTCCCGGGTCATGGCCCATCCGACGAAGTCGTCGTCGTGGAGGTGGTAAGTGAGCAGGACGGTGTCCGGGGGCAGGGCGGCGGCCACGGCTGCGGCATCCGGCGGCTCGGTGGCGCGCGACGCGATGAAGGCACGGGGTACGAGGCCGCGTACCGCCGACTCGGCCGCGTCCAGGTCTCGTTCCGCCTCCTCGATGCGTCGTTTTCGCTCGGGCGCCGGTGCGGTGACCGTCCCTCGGCGCACGGCTGCCGCCTCGGTTTCGAACTGCGCGGACCAGCGGATCTCGGCGGCCAGCCAGGTGCGGACGGCGGCGTGTGCCGCCGGGTCCGCGCCCGCGCGGTCAAGAGCGCGCACCGCGTCGAGAAAGCCGGCCCGGGAGCGCTCCGCCTGGTCGAAGGATGCGGCGGCCGCGTCGGTTCCGCCGCCTTTCAGCAAGGACAGCACGGCGGCGTGGTAGAGGCCGGCCACGACCGCGTCGTCGGCGGACGAGGCGCGCAGGGCGTCGCGCGCAAGGCGGACACGGCGCTCTTCGTACGCCGCGAGCCCTCGCCGGGCATGACTCGCGGCCTTGTCGTAGGCGCGCCGTTCCAGCTCCACGTCGGCGTGGAGCGCGGGCAGTTCCCACGGCTGCGCGGGTCCGGGGCCTGCCACGCCGATGCGCCGCATGTGGGGCGCGGCCCGCTCGGGCTCGCCCACGGTCAGCCACAGGGCGGCGGCCTGGATCGCGGAGAGGTGCTCCTCGATCGCCGCGACCTCGGCCCTGGCGGCGTCCCCGTCGCGCAGGTCGACGTGTGCGGAGCAGCGTACGAGCCCCGCGAACAGCGGGTCCGTGATCCGCTCGGCCTCCCGCAGGGTCTGGCGTGCGTGGAGGTCGGCCTCCTCTTCGAAACCCGCCGAGCGGGCGCGCCGGGAGCGGTACCACGTTTCCTGGGCGCGGGAGGTGAGGAGGTCGCGCGCGAGCATGCCGAGCACGTCGCGCACTGCGTCCGCGACGGCCGCCTTCAGCGCTGCCGCAGCCGCGTCGGTCACGGCGGCGTCGGTTGTGTCTGTCGTGCCGGTTGTGTCTGACGTGCCGGTTGCGTCGGTTGCGTCGGTTGCGTCGAGGAAGCGCTTCCCGATGTCGATCGCCCGTTGGGTGGAGGAGCGTGTGGCGGCGATCAGATCCGGGTCCTGGAGGGCGAACGCCTCGTCGTGCAGGGCCTTGGCGCACTGGATGACGCCGAGGCAGTCGGACTGCTCCAAGGGCCGTCCCCGGCGGGTCAGGCGGTCGATGCGGTCGAGGTACTCCTGCTGCCGCATGCCGGTGTACACGAAGGCGGCGAGGCGGTGGCTGGCGTGCCGGTAGGTGTCCGCCGCAGCTCGTGCCGTCAGCTGTGCGGGGCGGCCCGCGGGCTCACCGGTGAGCCGGTTCGCAAGGAGCGCGGCACGATGGCTCTTCGGGATCTCGCCCTGGGCGCTCCACTGCCTCGCCCGGCCCTCCACCACGTGCCGAAGACCCCGGAGCCACGACGCGCTTCCCTCCGTCGCCGCCCAGGTCAGCACCTGTTCGGCGGCCTCGTGCTCGCCCTGTCCGGGCTGCTCCGCCTCGATCAGGTCGAGCGCTTGGTGGACGCGCAGGAGCGCCGTGCACGCGCCGTCACCGGCGGCACCCGCCAAGTCGAGGGCCTGGCTGAGGAGTTCGTGGCAGCGCGCACGCTCCCCTGCGAGTCGGTGCGTGTGTGCGAGCCGCAGCAGCGCCGCGGCCTGGCCGCGCGACGAGCCCGCCGCGCGATACGACGCCGCGGCTCGCTCGTAGTGCTCGGCCGCCGCCGGAACATCCCACGCCTGCGCGGCCGGTGGGATGGTGCACTGTTCCGCCGCTCCGGCGGTGCCCAGCCGCCAGTCGCCCTCGAGGAGCGCGGTGAACCCCTCGGCGGCAGGGTCCCCGGTGCGCTGCGCCTTGGCCCGGCGCAGCAGGGACATCGCTTCCGCCCGCTTGTCGACCCGGGCACGGAGGTCGGCCGCGAGCAACAGGTGGTACGCGCGAGCCCCCGCGTGGCCGGGGTCCGCGAGCGCCTCCTCCAGCTCGTCGAACCACTCCAGCGGCTGCAGCACGTCGTCCGCCAGCTCCCGCTCGGTCCACGGGGCACGCGCCCCGTGCCGGAGGGTGTCGTCCCGTGCGGCGATCGCGCTCATGCACTGGGCGAGTGTCGCGCGGGCGGAGAGCAACTCGACGCCGACCTGCCCGGCGAGGGCCGCGCAGAGCCGGACGTTCCTGTCGGTGATCGACGCGATGGCGGCGGTCATCCCGGAACTGGCGTCCATCAACTCCCGGAGGGCTTCCTGCCGCACGGCGACTGCCATCGCTCCGGGGTGCCAGTTGTGTTCCATGGCCGTGGCCGCGCCCCGCAGCGCCTTGTCCAGCGGCGCGTGGCCCAGCGGCGCCGGTGCGCGGCGCTCCAGGAGGGACAGGGCCCGTTTGGGCTCGCCCGCCGCGAGCGCCGCCGCGGGCGCGAGCCATCCGCCCCACATGATGTCCCGGGAGCCTGTGGTCCGGGAGCGGGGGCCTGTGGTCCGGGAGCGGGAGCCGGTCCTCCCGGAGAGGTACGGCGCCGGGTCGATGCCCCTCTGCTCAGTCAGCAGCAGCCGGATCAGCTGCTCATGACTGTCGCCGGCTCCCCCGGCCATGATCCCGCGCCTGGTGTCGGCCACGTCGTCCCCCCATGTCCCTGCGCTGTGGGCCGGGACGTTGGTACCGCACCACTCCCGTGGCCGATTCCGCAATACGACGGATTGTGCGCCGTCCATGGGTGGCAGGTTGAGGATCCGGCGCAGAGGGGTGTCCCTTGCGGGAGGCGAACGTCGTGGGTCCGCTGTCGCGGCACGTCAGGTGGGGTTGTGCTCGCGCACGGCGCGGGGCGGCGCCCCGGCGCGCATCAGGGTTTCGCGCGCCGCTCAAAGGCATCGTGCTCCCGCACGGTGCTTCAACTTGTACGACAACCGTATCGACGGCCGACAGGGGGCTGCCACGCTGTTCCGGTCGGCGCACAGGGGCCGAATCCGGCCTTGGGCGCTGTCGGGGAGGGAGCTCAAGGGGGGACACATGGCATGGGCGGTGAAGCGTGCCCTGGCAGTGCTGTTGGCTGTGCTCTTGCTGGCAGTCGCCTCGGCGGGAGCTTCGGCGTGGGCCTTGGCGAGGGACGACATCGAGCCCCGAACGGACCTGGACCGTACGGCCGAGGCGATCGAATCAGCCAAGGAGCGCAGCACCCTCGTCCTAGAGGTGAGCGGAACGCTCCCTCTGGACGAGGACCGCGCGCAGGCGGGCATGGAGCGCATTCGCAAGGCCAAAGACACACGTCATGTGCGTCTCGTGGTCGTGCAGAGGCGCCAACAGAGCGGGCAGGGCGGCACCGTGCTCCTACTGCTCGCGGACGCACGGGTGCTCCTCCAGGAAGGGGCAAGCATCAGCGCTCTGTCCGAGGGCGTTCTGGAGTCCGCCGAAAGCGTGGGGGTCTGTGCTCGGCGGAACAAGCCCCGGGACACTTCCCGGACCGACCTGTGCGAACTGCTGAAAGGCAGCAACGGAAGGCCGATCCCGGGCAAAGAGATCTACGACCCCCAACCCGCACCGCGCACGGCCCCGGGCGGGCCGACGGTACTCCGCTTCTTCCCGCCCCTGGGCGACCGGCCGTCCACGTCCCTGCCGACCACCGAAGAGGACTCGGGCGGAGGGGGCATCGGTCTGCCCGAGGTGCTCCTGACGACGCTTCTCGCCGCCGTTGTCGCGCTGTTCGCCCTGGCCGTGCTCCGGACCAGGCATCGACGCCCGTCCGTCGCCGGTCCCGGCCTCGGCGCGATGCGCGCGCCCACTGATCGTCCCGTCCGGTCGTCCCGGCCCCCGCTGCCGGAGCGCCCGCCGAACCCGACACGGCCCGCCGACCGCGCGGCGTCGCACCGGGAGGTCCGGCGCGCCGTGCCGGACGGACCGGTCCGCCCGGCCACCGTACGCACGCTCCTGCGTCCCCAGGGATACGTGGAACTCGACGGCTGGCTGCGCCGCGCAATCTGGGCCGAACCGTACCTGGCCGCGGCGGACGCCGGTGCGGCCGTCGACGTCACCGACCACCACACCGGCGTCCTCCGCGCGTACGCGCCCGGAGGCCCCCGCACCTGACGCGGACCGGCGCCGGTGAAGAGGAACAGCGCCTGTGGCCCTGCGCGCGAGGCCGCGCGGCGCGACATCCGCACCACCACGCACACGACAAGGGGATCCCGTCCCATGAACCCGACGCACCCGACGATTCCGGTCCCGCCGCCCACGCCACCCGCACCGGCCGCGCCACCCGTACCGGCCACGCCATTCGCACCACCCACACCATTCGCACCGGCCGCACCGGCCGCACCACCACAGGACCTGCCGACCGCCTACGCGGACATCGACCTGGGCAACAACGCGCAGCGGCTGCCGCTGCTGCTCTGCCTGGACATCTCCAGCTCCATGGCGGGCGAGCCGATCCGGCTGCTCAACGAGGCGTTGGCCCTGTGGGGTCGCGAGATCCAGGAGGACGTGGGACTCAGCTCCAGCGTCGAGATCGCCCTGGTGACCTTCGGCGGTCCGGGCATCGGAGTCTGGCAGGGCCCTCGTCTCCTCGAACCGCACGCCACCGGCAGTCCCTTCGTGACCGCCCACCAGTTCCAGCCTCCCCAGCTGTCCGCCTCCGGTGTCACGCTGCTGACCGAGGCCGTGGAGACCGGCATGCACCTGGTGGCCCACCGGAAGGCGGAGCTGCGCGGCTCCGGGCTCCAGTACTACCGGCCCCAGATCTGCCTGGTGACCGACGGTCTGCCGACCGACTGCCACGGCATGGCCACGGACACATGGCGCAGGCTCGTTCCCCAGCTCACCACGCAGCAGGCCGCGAAGCGCTTCCGCTTCTACGCCTTCGGCATCGGCGGGATCAGCGAGCGCGGCCAGCAGGTGCTGCGGGAACTGGCGCCGAAGTATCACGCCACGCTCCAGGGTTTCCCCTTCCGCGACCTGCTCCAGACCATGTCGGCGAGCGCGAGCGCCGAGCAACAGGGCGCGGAGGAGGAGACCTTCGAGCAGTTGTTCCACCGGTTCAAGACCCAGCGCTCTGCCTGGGACGCCTGAGGAGCAGGGGTAAAGGGGTGAAGAGGTAAGGGGCGATCGACGTGGCGGGGGCAACGGAGACCGGGCGCGTCCAGTGCTGGGCGTGGCGGGTGCACGGCATCAGCGTGCGGGGACACCGGCACGCCCAGCAGGGCATGCCGTGCCAGGACTCCTGGGGGAAGGCGCGCACCGGCCCTCCCGACGCCAGGATCACGGTGCTCGCGGTGGCGGACGGCGCGGGCAGCAGACCGCGTTCACAGGAGGGCGCGCGGCTGGCGATCCAGCTGGCCACGTCCGTGTTCGGAGCGCGTCTGGGGCACGAGAAGGGCGTACAGCGGGATGCCAAGGGGATACCGCGGGATGCCGATGACCTCCGCCTCCAGCTGCGCGGCGCCTTCTTGGAAGTCCTCGACGCCTTCCTCGACGGCACGCGGGAGCTGTCCGGCGGCTCCGCGAACGGCTCGGCGGACTTCGCCACCACCCTCACCGTCGTGGTGCTGGGATCCGGCTGGCTCGGCTACGCCTCGCTGGGGGACGGGTTCGTGGTGCTGCGGGCCGGGGAGGTCAACGGCGCCGCACAGTTCCATCTCCTGCCGCAGCCCGAAGAGGAGAGCGAGTACGGCAACGAGACCACGTTCCTCAGCTCGGCGGACGCCGCGCTGAAAGTGCAGATCGCCTGCGTCCGGGACGACGGCGTCGACGGCGTCCTGCTCTCCACCGACGGTCTGGCGCAGGCCGCGCTGTCCCGCCTCCCCGGACCGAGGCCGGCGGCGAACAGCTCCTTCGCCGCCGCGGTCCTGCGCTCGCTGGACCGCCCGGGACCGGATCCGGAGGCCGACGCGCAGGCGCTGGAGGCGCTGCTGCTCTCGGACCGGCTCACCGCGCTCAACGCCGACGACAAGACGCTGGTGCGCGCGGTCCGTACGGCGGGCGGCCGTGACGGCGGTGAGCGGCCGTGACGGGGCGCAAGGTGCTTCTGGGCGGCCGTCCCGTGGTGCTCGTCGACCCGCCGCTCGGCTCGGGCCTGGAGGCGGCGGTGTATCCGGTGGAGGGCGCCGACGATCTCGTGGTGAAGGTCTACCACCAGCCGGAGGCCGCACGCGAACACCGGGTGCAGCGGATGCTGGCGCTCAACCCGCTGGCCGGACGCCCGGTGGAGGGTGGGCAGCCGCCCGAACTGGCCTGGCCGGTGGGGCTTGTGCACGGCACGGACGGCACGTTCCTCGGCTACGGCATGGGGCGCTTCGCGGGCCCCGAACACGTACAACTCATGGCGCTGTTCAACAGGGAGCAGCGGCTGCGCAGGTTTCCGCCCGAGACCGACTGGCGCTTCTTGCTGGGGGTCTGCTGGAACCTGGCGTTCATGACGGCGAGGCTGCACCACGAGGGCCTGGTCATCGGTGACTTCTCGGCGAAGAACGTCGTCGTCGACCAGCGCGGCTACGCGACGTTCCTCGACTGCGACTCGATCGGCTTCACCGACCGGACCACCGGAGCCCTCTTTCCCGCGACGCTCCACACGCCCGACTACGCCGCCCCGGAACGTCTGCGGGGCGCCCCCGGAAGCGTCTCCAGCGACGACTTCGCGCTGGCGGTCCTCGTCTACCAGGTGCTGAGCGCCGGCTACCACCCGTTCGGCGGCGTGCCCCGCGACAGCGAGGACGACGTGCAGATCTCGGACAACATCGAGCACAGCCGCTCGTTCGTCGTGCGGCCGGAGTCGGTGTTCACACCGCCCGGAGTGCTCGATCCGACGGTCCTGCCGCCTGCCGTACTCGGCCTGGCCCGGCAGGCGTTCGGGCCCGGCGTCGACGACACCGCGCGGCGCCCGACGTCGCAGCAGTGGCTCACGGCTCTGGACGACTCGCGTGCCGAGGGCGCGGTCACGATCTGCCCGCGCCGGCCGCGGCACGCCCACGCGGCCCACCTGACGAGCTGCCCGTGGTGCGACCGGGCCGAGGCGACGGGGCACGACGCGTTCAACCCACGGCAGCCGACACCGCCCACCGGTGCGGGCGCCACCGCTGGGGCACCGGTCACCGACCCGTCCGCGCCCGCAGGTCCGCCCCCGGGCGCCGCCCTTCCGCCGCCTGGGCAACCGCCCGACCCGGAGCAGCCCGACGACGCGTTGCCGGGCTGGGTGAAGGGCCTCCTGATCGGCGTGGGCATCGTGCTGTACTTCTTCCTGCTCGACGTGCTCTTCTCGGGGCGGTGACGGCATGACGGACACGCTCGCGCCGCCGGAGCCCGTCGGCTCGGACGGCAGGGTGTTCACCCGGATCGCCGAGGAGCTCGGCCCCCTGGGCCCGGAGGCCGGCCGCCTTCCCGGCATCCTGCGGACCGCCCGGGCCCGGATGGCGCAGCCCATGCGCGTGGCCGTGGCGGGCCAGATCAAGCGCGGCAAGTCGACGCTGGTCAACGCCCTGCTCGGCGAGGAGGTCTGTGAGACCGGTCAGCTGGAGCTCACCTTCAACGTCTGCGAGTTCCACCACGCGGAACGGGCCCGGCTCCTGGTCCACTTCAAGGACGGCCGTCCGGCCGAGGAGTGGCCGCCCGAAGCGCTGTCGCGGTTGACGGTGCGCGACACCGCAGGGCTGCGGCGGCTGCGCGCCATCCGCAAGGTCGAGGTGGGGCGGCCCAGCCCGCTGCTGCGCCGCTTCCGGATCGTGGACACTCCGGGCCTCGGCAGCGTGCACGGCACCGATGCCGAGAACACCCTGTCCTTCCTCGGCATCGACGATCCGGCCGAGCGGGAGGACGCCGCGCGCATCCTCGCGGAGCTGGGCGGGGACGCCCGGTCGGTGCACGACCTCAGCGCGGCCGAGCTGGAGCGGGCCGACGCCGTCGTCTTCGTCTTCAGCCGCGGCCTCGGCCGGGCGGACCAGCAGGCGGTCGACAGCTTCACCGGGGCGTACGGGGCGGTCGTCAGCCCGCTGAAGGCGTTCGGGGTGCTCTCGCGCAGCGACCAGTACTGGCCTCCGGCGGACGAGACCGGTCCGGACGGGATGCCCGCCGACCCGATGGACTACGACCCGATGGCGACGGCACGCCGCATCGCCGAGTCCTACGCGCAACGACCCGCCGTACGCCGGGTGTTCCGCACGGTCGTACCCGTCGCGGGCCTGCTCGGCATCGCCGCCCAGCGCATGCCGTCGGAGGCGTTCGGACCGCTGTCGGAGCTCGCGGCGGTCGCGCCACGAACCCTTGCGGACCTCATGGAGGACGTCGGTCTGTTCTGCGGCCGTGAGTATCCGCAGCTGCCGGTCCCGGCCGCCGTGCGCGCCGAGCTGGTCGACCGGATGGGAGCGTGGGGCGTCTTCCTCGCGTGTGCCTGCCTGCGGGAGGGGCTCGGCGAGGACGCGGCACGCCGGACGCTGCTGGAGCGCAGCGGCGTACTCCCGCTGCGGGAGCTCGTGCTGCGGCACTTCGGCAACCGGGCCGGACTGATCAAGCTGGACCACGGCCGCCGTGAGATCGCCGACGAGGTGACCCGGCTGCGGACCACGGCCCAGCTCGCCGGACGGCCCGTGCCCGCCGCGGCGGACCGGGCGGCCGCCGTCCTGGAGCGGCTCCACGTCACCGACCCGGGACCGGCCGAACTGGCCGTGCTGAGCGCCTACTACGACGGCGGCCTCGACCTGACGGCGGAGCAGGACGCCCAGCTCCTCGCGGTCACCGGTGAACACGGCACCAGCTGCGCGGCCCGCCTCGCCCTGCCCGTGGACACGCCGGTCGACACCCTCCTTGCGACGGCGCGGCGGCACGCCGCGCAGTGGGCCGGGCTCTGCGGCGACCCGCTGATCGACCGGCGCACGCTCACGGTGGCGCGGGCCGTGCTGCGCTCCTACGAGCGGATCGCGGACCAGATCGGCCGGGCCCGGGAGCTGCTGTACGGGATCGACGGTGCGGAGACGGGGCCATGAGCTGGGACGCGTACGACCCGGGCGACACCGCGGGGTTCGACCCCGTGGGCGCGGTGGACCTCACCGACTTCATGGACCCGTCGTCCTCGGTCGACCTGACGGGCCAGGCGCTCCTGGGGGACCCGGCGGACGCGGCGGGACCTTACGACGACGTGGGCGGGGAGACTCCGTACGCGGATCCGGCGCCCGATGTCGCCCCCGGGCCCACCGACCTGCCGAACTTCGATCCGGCGCAGAGCGACCCCGCGGCCGTCTCCGGTCACCCGGGCGAGGCGATGGAGGTGTGGCAGCAGCACACCGGCGCCAACGCGTGTGCCATCGGGGCGCAGGGCATGGTCCTGAACCATCTCACCGGCCAGGAGTTCAGCGAGGAGCAGCTCACTCAAGAGGCGGCGAGCATGGGCTGGTTCGACGGTTCGGGCACCGCGTTCGCCGATGTGGGCAATCTCCTGGAGCACCACGGTGTCCCCGTCGAGCACGTGGAGGGGGCGTCCCTGGAACAGCTGGAGCAGGTGGTCGGCGGTGATGGGGCGGCCATCGTGGGCGTCGACTCCAGTGAGATCTGGACTCCCGGGCACGACCCGTCCGACGACCCCGTGGGCAGCGCGCCGGGCGTCCCGGGCCAGGACGCCGACCACGCCGTGTGGGTCACCGGGTTCGACCACAGCGACCCGGCCCACCCGATGGTGATCCTCAACGACTCGGGGCATCCCGACGGCCAGGGTCTCGCCGTCCCTCTGGACGAATTCATGGGCGCGTGGGAGGACTCCGGCAGCCTGCTGGTGGCGGCCGGTACGCCGGGGGCGGTCTCATGACGCCCCGGAGCGCTCCCGGCGTGCCGCGTGCCCAGCGCGGGGTGACGCACTGCGAGGAACTGGTCCGCGCACTGCGCCGCTCGCGGACCTTTCGTGAGCTCGTGCCCATGGAGTGCGGCATCGGCTGGCCCGCCCCGGTAGCGGTGATCCAGGACGGCGCGCCACGGGTCTACGCCCGCCTGCCGCTGTACGTCCTGCGGCCCGACCCGGCCGGCGGTGCGGACCTGTTCCCGCCGTTCGCCACGGCCGCCCTCGCGTGGCCCACCGGGCATCTCGTCGAGTACGTCGACCTGCGTTTCAAAGAGCCCCACCGCTCCCGGCAGGAGTGGCTGCGGCCCGTCGGCCGCTTCCCCCATCCCGCCGTCGCCGGCTTGTCGAACGCCGAGTACCGGGCGCTGCGCTCCCGGCTCTTCGGCCGCTACGACGAGCTCTTCGCCTCGTTGGCGCTGGGGCGGCAGCCGGAGAGCGCCGTGACCGCGGAGTTGGGGGAACTCCTCGCCCAGCTGCTCGAGCCCTGCCTCATCCCTGCCTACGAGCGCATGGCGCCCAAGTTCCTCCGGCGGTACGTGCCCGGCACGGACCTGCCCGACGAAGGGTGAACCCTCATGCGGGACAACGTCATCAGCCGTCTGCGCGCCGATGTGCTGGCCGCCTGTCCGAGAGTCCTCGCCGAGCTGCGGGACGAGCTCGGCCCCCGGCAGCGGGATCTGCTCGCGTGCTCGCGGGAGCGCCTGGCGGCCGGCACCTGCCACGTGGTGGTCGTCGGCGAGTACAAGCGGGGCAAGTCGTCGCTGCTCAACGCCCTGGTGGAGCGGCCCGGCCTGTTTCCCGTCGATGTCGACGTGGCCACGTGTGTGGTCGCCACGCTGGCGTGGGGCGCCGAGGAGCGGGCCGTGGTGCACCTGGGGCATCCGGCCGCCCGACGCGTCGAGGTGCCGCTCGCGCGGCTCGGTGACTACGTCACGGAACAGGGCAATCCCGGTAACCACCAGGACGTCCGCCTGGTCGAGATCCAGGCCCCGGTGCCCCAGCTGGAAGGGGGCCTGGTGGTCGTCGACACGCCCGGTGTCGGCAGCGTCAACGGCGAACACACGGCGGCCACCCGCGCCTTCCTCGACCGGGCCGACGGTCTGGTCTTCGTCTGTGACGCGATCGAGCCGCCCGCCACCTACGAACTGGACTTCCTGAGCGAGGCGTTGGGGAAGTGCGAGGTGGTCATCACCGCGGTCACCAAGGCCGACAAGGTGCGCAATCCCGGTCCCGTGGTCACGGGTGTCCGCGAGAAGCTGGCCGGGCGCACGGGGAAGCCGGCCGACAGCTTGGTCATCGTGCCGGTGTCGTCCTTCCGCAAGCTCAAGTGGCTGCGGGACCGCGCCGACGACCGGCTGCTCGCCGATTCCGGCTTCCCGGAGCTGGATCGCGCGTTGTGGGGCGGGCTCGCCACCACCAGCTGCGCGGCGCAGCTGCGACGGGCCCTTGACGCGTTGGGCGACGCCGTGGCGGCAGCGGGAGCGCCACTGGTGAACGAACTGGCCGCGCTGGAGTCGGACGAGTCGATGCGGCGGATCCGTGGCCAGGTCGAGGAGACCACCGCCCGGCTCACGCAGTTGCACTCCAGCGGCGCGAGCTGGCGCACCGAGCTGCCCCGCCGCTTCGAGAGGGACACCCGGCAGGCCCGCACCGGACTGCAGGACGCCTTCGACTCCGTACTGCGCCGCTATCAGGAGAAGGTGTCCGCCGGGGCCGATCCGGGGTCGGACGAGCTGATCGGCACGGTCGCCTCCGGCATGCTCGACGCGCTCACCGCGGCGCACGACCGGCTCGCCGCGGTGGCCCTGCAGATCATGGAGGAGTTCGCCCGGCACACCTGTCTCCGCCTCACCGCACCGCAGGCCCCGGCACCGTTCAGCCCGAGCCTCAGCGTCCCCACCGTTCCCCTCAACGTCCGTCCGGCCCGGTTCTTCGACCAGCTCCGGGCCAGCTGGTCCACCGGGATGGCCGGCCTCGGCGCCGGAGCCGGCGTCGCCATGATCGAGCCGTTCAGCGGCATGGTCGTGGCGACGGGGCTGTGTGTCTCGGGCCTGGTCCACGGCTTCCGCAACCACCGGCAGGACCTGCGCGAGCGAGCCCAGCGCGAACGCGACGCGCGCCTGCACCAGCTCGTCTGCCAGGAGATCGCCGCCAACCGCCGGCACGCCTCCGAGTCCTTCCAACAGGCGTACGGAGACATCGCCCAGGCCATGGTCCAGGAGCTCAACGCCCAGCTCTCCGCCCAGCAGGAGTCGCTCGCCGAGTCCGGCCGCAGGCTCCAGGAGGCGAGCCGACAGACCAAGGAGGCCCACACCCGCAGACGCGGGGAGCTCCTTGCGCGCAAGGAACGCTACCGTCGGCTGCAGGGCGAACTCGACCAGCTGCGCTCCCGCGTGGATCACCTGGCCACGGGCTCGGCCGCGCCCGCCGCGCCCCGGCAAGGACCGGCGGGCCGGGCGCCGCAGGCGATGCCACCGCGGGCGCCGGAGCCCGCACGGCCTCCGCACACCGCACCGGCCGCACGCCCCAGAGCCGGCGGCCGGACCGGCGCCGCGGCGGCCGCACTGGCCGTCGACGTCGCGGCGGACCTCGCCCTGGACACCACCCTGCGCGCCCTGGGCCCGGACACCCCCGCCAACGTCCCCACCCATGCCCCCGCCAACGACCTCGCCCATGTCCCCGACAACGACCCCGCCTATGACCCCGTGCACGCGCCGACCGCCGCACCCGACAGCGCGACGGCCGACACGACCGGGACGGCGGCCGCACTGCCCGTACAGCCGGAGGTCAACGCCCCCATGCCTCCGGTGGCCAGCGCCTCACCGCCTCCGGAGGCCGACGATCCCCTGCCTCCGATGGCCGGCGCGTCCTTCGACCCCGATGCGTACGACGCACCATGACGGGCAGCACAGCCGCGGACCGCGAGCGCGGCGTCGTCTACGGCATCGACTTCGGCACCTGGGCCTCCGCCCTGGTCGTCCTGCGTCAGGGGCATCCCCCACTGCCGGTGCGCGACCCGGTCAGCGCCCACGGGGCGACCTCGGTACGCAGTTCCGTGTGCCTGCTCCCCGACGGGGCGATGGTGGTGGGGCAGGCCGCCCAGAACTCGCGCCTGCGGCGCCCCGAACGCTTCCGCGCCGAATTCAAGCGCGAGTTCGGCGAGCCGTTCCCGCACCGGCTCGGTGAGCGCCGGTTCAGCAGCGAGGAACTCACCGCGCGTGTCCTCGGCTTCCTCGTGGAGCAGGCCCGCCGTGCTGTCGCGGCCGAACCGGACCGGGTCGCGATCACCGTACCGGCCACCTGGGAGCAGGCCCGCACCGCACTCATGCGGGAGGCCGCGGAAGCCGCAGGGCTGCGGCCGGAGACGGTCCAGGTGCACACCGAGCCGGTCGCGGCGGCCGTCTACGCCCTGCACGACCACGGGATGGGCCGGGAGCGGACGATTCTCGTGTACGACCTCGGCGGCGGCACGTTCGACCTGGCGATCGCCCGGGGCACCAAGGACGGCCTGACCGTCCTCGGCTCCCCCGGCGGCCTGCCCCACGTCGGCGGCCTCGCCATCGACCAGACGGTGCTCGGCCTCATCCGCGACCGCTGTCCCGCCGACGCCCTGCACTCACTGCGGTCCTCCGGCACCGACGCGCCGAACCGCACCGCGGAGGTGCTGCGCCGCAGGACACAACTCGCGGAGGCGTGCACCGCCTTCAAGCAGCAGCTGTCCGTCGCCTCGGAACACACCGACCTGCTCACCATGCTCGACCCGCCGGTCGAGGTCACCCTCACGCAGGCCGAACTCGGCGAGGCCGTCCGCCCGCTGCTCGCGGACACCGTCGCGGAGTGCGAGCGGGTGCTGCGGGCCCACGGCCTCACCTGGACGGATCTCGACCTCATCGTCCCGGTGGGCGGCAGCTCCCGGCTGCCCATGGTCGGGGAGCTCCTTGCCGCCGGATCCGGCCGCACCGTCCTTGACGTCTCCGAACCGGAGCTCGCGGTGGCCACGGGCGCGGCCCGGCTCGCCGAGGGCACGGTCCCCTCCCGCGTGACCCAAGCACCGCCCGACCCCGGGCCGGCGCGGAGACTCCCGGCCGGGACCAGGGCTCTCCTCGACGCCGGTCTGACCGATCACCTGGTGCTGGAGGCGATGCGCCGTGCCCGGACCTGACGTACCGCCGCCGGACGGCTCAGCACTGTCGCACCAATGGCAGCGGCTGGTGAGCACGTGGGTGGCGCGGCAATCCCTCCCCTTCGAGTCCGACGCGCGCTCGGTGACGGTCCGCGTCGACCACCCGGATGCCCGCCGGAAGATCACGCTGGCCTTCACCACGACCCGCAACGAACAGCTCCTGGTGCTCTTCACGGACGACCGCTACCTGGCGGAGGACCAGATCGCCCTGGCGGCCGCCGCCGCCAACACCTGGAACGTCGAACGGCTGACTCCGATGCTTGCGGTCTGCAACCTCTCCAGCGGCCAGCCCGCCTACCTCAGCGGCATCCGCACCCTCCCGCTGGCGTGCGTGCTGTCCCGACCGGCGTTCGACGCGCTGGCCGACCAGTGGCTCGGTGAGGCACGCGAGGTGTTCACCTGGTGCCACCGGGTGTTCCGGCTGTGAGTCGCGGGCCGGGGACCCCCGCGCGCCGCGATGGGCCCTGCGGCGTTCGGCAGTCGTACTGTCGAACCCGTACCGAGGAGGGCTTCTGATGCGCAGCGTGACCTATTCGATGGGCGTCTCGCTCGACGGCTACATCGTCGGGCCGGACGGCGAGTTCAACTGGACGGCTCCCGACGAGGAGGTCTTTCGCTTCTGGATCGACGAGATCCGAGGAGTCGACGTCCACCTGATGGGACGGCGGCTGTACGAGACGATGCTGTACTGGGAGACCGCCGACCAGGACCCCTCGCTCGACGCCTCCGGGCTCGAGTGGGCCGCGCTCTGGAAGCCGCTCCCGAAGGTGGTGTTCTCCACCACGCTGCCGGAGGTGCAGGGCCGTGCCCGCCTGGCTTCCGGCAGCCTGGCGGAGGAGATCGAGCGTTTGCGGGCCGAGCCGGGGGACGGCGAGATCGCGATCGGCGGTGCGACGCTCGCCGCCGAGGCGGCCGCGTCGGGTCTGATCGACGAGTTCCGGACCATGGTCCACCCGGTCCTTGTCGGCGGCGGCACTCCGTTCTTTCCCCGGCACGAGCGCCGGGTGGATCTCGAACTCGTCGAGACCCGCACCTTCGCTTCGAAAGTCGTCTACCTCCGCCACCGCGTGACGCGTTAGCCGACGCGCCCGCCGAACCCCGGGAAGGGCGGGTCGGCCAGGCGGATGCCCGCTCGCTACTTCCGCAGCCAGTAGCTCCCCGCCTCCCGCCACTCCTCGAACAGCTCGCGGTCACCGATGAGTTCGACGTCGTCGGCGAGGACGGACTGGCGCTTGTAGAGGAGGAGCAGCAGCGCGGGGGCGGAGCCGCGTGCGGCCACCGTCGCCTTCTCGTGGGCGTGTCGTGTCGTGATCGTGTCGCCGGTGAGGTCGACGACCCACTCCCCCGCCGTCGCGGGGTCGGCGTCGGTCGCGTGGAGGTGGATGGTGCGGCCGGGGCCGAGCAGGGCGCGCTGTGCCTCCGGGGACGCGTAGGCCTGCGGGAGTCCGGTGAGCCACATCCACTCGTCCAGGCCGTCCAGGGCGACGTCCGTGTCGAGGGTGTACGTGCCGCCGACGGCGGTGACCGCGTCCGCGCGGTGCAGGACCGACTCGAACATCATGCGGCGCGCCCAGAACAGCGGTGTTCCGCCGGGCGCCACCGTCCACACCGGCGTATCCGGGCCCGCGTCCCGCAGCGTGTCCGCGAGGCGCCCGGCGCCGTCGGCCAGCCAGTCGCCGAGCGCGGCGGCGTCGGCCTTGTCGTCGCCCGCCACGTCGTCGACCTGGTCGTGCGCCACCGGCCCGGTCGCCCGGGTCCGGACGATCTCCTCGGTCCAGGCGTGCGCGCCGGCCACGTGCCGCACCAGGTCGCCCAGGCTCCAGCCGGGGCAGCTCGGCACCGGTGCCGCGAGGTCCGCGTCCTTGATGTGATTCCTCAACTGGTCGGTCTGGGCGACGATTTCGGCGGCGTAGCGGTCGAAGGTCAAGTACGTCATGGCCTCACCGTAGGCGAAACCGGGCCCACAGGCTCGGGCTTATCCGGGCCCGCGGGCCGGGGTCCCTCGCGGGGCGCCCCAGGCCCGCCCCTTCCCGGTGCTCCAGAGTGACACTTCTGGAGTGATCGGGTCATGGCGGTATCTACGCAGGTCAGGGAGGCTAGGCAATCTTCGCCCCCTAGCAGGAGCATGGAGAACCCCACCACACCTGTAAAGGATCTGCCTAGCGAAACCCTGCGGGGCGTCCGCTGCATCCGGCTGTCCGTCCGTACCGACGAGACCACGAGCCCGGAGCGGCAGCGCGAGGCCGACGACGCAGCGGCGGCAGCCCTCGGCATCACCTTCGGCGAGGGCGCCGCTCTGCGTGAAGCGGTCGACCTGGACGTGTCCGCGTCCCTGGTCGGCCCCTTCGACCGCCCGCAGCTCGGCGGATGGCTCGCCTGCCCCGATGACTTCGACGCCCTGGTGTTCTGGCGCTTCGACCGCGCCATCCGGGACATGGGCGACATGCACGAGCTCGCCAAGTGGGCCCGCGAACACCGCAAGCTCATCGTGTTCGCCGAGGGCATCGGCGGGGGCCGTCTGACGTTCGACTTCCGCAACCCGATGGACCCCATGAGCGAACTCATGATGCTCATGCTGGCCTTTGCCGCTCAGGTCGAGTCGCAGAGCATCAAGGACCGCGTCACCGGGGCACAGGCAGCCATGCGGAAGATGCCGCTGCGGTGGCGGGGCGGGGGCAAGCCCGCATACGGCTACCTGCCCGCCCCCATGCCCGCCGAGCACGGCGGCATCGGCTGGACCCTGGTGCCCGACCCGTACGCGGTCACGATCATTGAACGGATCATTGCCGAGCTGGTCGACGGCCGAGGGCTGCACACCATCGCGCGCGGGCTGAACGCGGACGGCGTGCTGTCCCCCTCGGCGCACTGGGCTGCCTACCAGGCGCGCACCAAGAAGAAGACGGTTGCGGTCACGGACGAGCCCGTGAAGAAGCCCGCGCAGTGGCGGGCGCAGACCATCGAGAAGATGCTGACCAACGAAGCTCTCATGGGCTGGAAGATGCACCGCGGCAAGCCCGTGCGCGACGACCAGGGAAGCCCCGTCATGGCCACGGACAGCCCGATTCTGACCCGCGAAGAGTTCGACCAGGCCGCCGCACTCCTCACCCCGAAGCCGATCGAACAGAAGGCTCCCGAGCGCGTGGACTCCACCGCGCTGCTGCTGCGGGTCATCCACTGCAACGGATGCAGCGAGCGTATGTACCTGAACCGGTCCAGCGGTACCTACCGGTGCTCGTCGTACAAGTACGGGACCTACTGCCCCGCCCCGTGCACCGTGCGCGCGGAATGGGTCGACGAGTACGTCACGGACGAGTTCCTGAAGGCTGCGGGCAAGATCCAGATCAACCGCGTCGTCGAGATACCCGGCTACGACCCGCAGCCCGAGATAGACGCCACCCTCGCCGAGTTCGAGGAGCACCAGCAGGAGAAGGGGCGCCAGAGGTCCAAGAGCGCTCAGGCAGCGTGGCAGCGCCGGGCGGATGCCCTGGACACCCGTCTGGCAGAGCTGGAATCCCGCGAGAAGCGCGAGCCTCGCCGCGAGGTGGTCCCCACCGGGCGCACGTATGCCGACGACTGGAACGGCGCAGACACCGCAGCACGCCGCGCGTCGCTCATCACTGCGGGAGCGCGCCTGATGGTCAAGCCCGGTGGCAAGGGCGGATGGCGACGGCTCGATGTGCGCCGCGTCGAGTTCGCCATCACCGGGGAGTTGGACCCTGCCATTGCCGAGCTTGCGGCCACCACGGGAGACATGGAAGCCGAAGCCCGCAAGGACGCGCCCCCGGCCCCGGGCAGCGCCGCACGCCTCGCCGAGCCCACCCCCGCCGAACCCGCGCGGGAACCGGTGGCCGCATAGCGGCGCCGTAGCGCTGAGACAGTCCCGGTAGGTACCCGTCGCCTGCCGGGGCTTCCGGCTGCCCCGGTACGCTCCCCGAGCGGTTAGGTATCCGGTTGTATGCGGTGCAGTACAACTAACCGCGAGAGCCCCGGTCGGTCCCCGTGACTGCCGGGGCTTTCCGCTTTTCGCCCTCGCTCGGCTAAGGGCAGCTCGACAGCGGGGCGAAGGGTGATGGAGTGACGGTTTACACCACTTTTTTAGAACGCATAGAAAAAATACAGAGAAGAGGGGCCCGGTACCTCAAACGGCACTCCGCCACTGGTCGGGCCCTGCGGGCAAGGTTCGCTCCCCACAGTAAGTAGGAGGGCAGAGCGGCCCGCAGGGTGGCTTGTCGCGGCACCAGGCAAGGTTCGCTCCCCACAGTAAGTAGGAGGGGGAAACGGCCAGTGTGCTCAGCGAGTGTCCCCCTTCCCACCGACTTACCGAGAGCGGGATTACCGCGCACCCGCCCTACAGGGGGGATACACGGCGGTCTGAGTGTCCGCTCTCGGTAGTAGCGCTGTCCGTGCACCACGCACCCGTGAGGGTGGCCGCAGGGGTCGTGAGGCAGCGCGCGGGGGCCGTACCGCCCATCAGTAACCCACTCGCCCGGCGAGTGTGCCGAACGGGGTTGGAAGCCCGTACGGCCCCCACAACGTCTGGCCCGGAGAGCCGTCAGCCGACTCGCGGGACCTCAACCACAAGGTTGTGGATGTTTACGTAGAGGCGCACTCGATCTGACTTCTCACCTGACGTGGGAGTTCCCGCCAGGAGTATCTCTATCTTTAGGTTCGGGTTCTCCCTTTGGATGACGTTCGTCGCAATATCGGCTTCAACGCTCACCAGTTCGGGCCATTCGGTCTTGTCCGCCACAGTGTTCCTCTTTCTATTTGGTCATGCGGAGAGGGTATGCATCACAAAGGACTCCGCCGAAACTTATCCCTCGACTGGAACCCTGTCAGGAGCGACAACCAGCCACTCCCGCTTCACCAGCCCCGTCCTAGCGGGGTGATCCAACAGGCGGGCGCAGTTGCGGACCGATTGGTTCGGCTCACGTCGCCGCGCACGGTCATCACGATGTGGTCGGCGAGGACGCGCAAGCCCGCTGACCCAACGGCAGAGGTGTGCGGTACCGGCCCCGCGAGGGAGATCCGTACGCAATCCGCAGAGTTCCCCGGTTCGAGTCCGGGGGCGGGCACTCCACGACAACGACGACCAGGCGGTGACTCATGACCCCATGTGTTGAGTGCAGTGACACGGCAACTCGCCGCGGACGCTGCGACGTTCACGACAAGGCGTATCAGGACCGTCCCTCGGTTCGCTCACGTCGGTCACGCGGTGGGCGCCGTGCGAAGCGGCATGATGCGGCGGCGCGGCTGCGCAGACGGATACAGGAGCGCGGTCACGCGTGGTGTGACTGGTGCTTGGGCGACTTCCCCGCGGATGGGGTGGACGTGGATCACGTGCGCCCGCTCGCTATGGGCGGGACGGACACGGCGGGCAACGTTCAGGTGCTGTGCACCGGGTGCCACGGGCTGAAGACGGCGACGGAGTTCGGGTGCTAAAGCGTTCCGCCCCGGCGCAGAGTCGTCACATGTGCCGGGGCGGGACCGTTGTGCTGAACCCAGGTGTTGCGTGGGATCAACGTTGAGTGGTCGGCGGCAGAGTGAATTGGAACATAGGGAACACATGTACAGGCATGGGGTCCAGCAATGCCGTACTTGTGATGGCCGCTTTACCGGCGGGCAACGGGCCTGCTGTGTACACCGCAGCTGGCTTGCCCGACTCATCCACGACCATGAGCCCCGCTGGAATGTACTTGCCGCCGCTGACGACGATCACAGGCACGCTGTCGCGGTACTCAATTGACAGCGTCCCGATGTCCTCGGGCTTCACCTGCTCGGCCGGGATGGGCGCGGGTTCGGCGGCTTCCGGCGTGACTTGGACCGGGGCCGGTCCCTTCGCGTTAGGCGTGGTCTCAGACATGGCGTCCCCTCCCCGGTCGGCTCGTTGCCGACCTGGTCAGAGAGTCGCAGGACGCAGCATCACCGGACAGTGACTCTCGGCGGAACGGCCGGGAATCGACACGGTGGCGTGAAGGTACCGGCGCATGACTGAACTACCCCACCCCTCGGAGGCGCCCCATGCCCCGTAAGCCCCGTACCCCTTGCACGATCCCCGGGTGCCCCGAGCTG